>CAYUME010000039.1:0-283 GCA_964445475.1 uncultured Planctomycetia bacterium | reverse complement strand
CAGCACGGACTTCGCATGCCTCGAGGTGCGCGCGCCCCGTCCCGGCACGGTGACCGTCCTGCAGGTCGCCGAAGGCCGCTTTGTCGAGGCCTCGCAGCACCTGGCCACGATCTCCGACCTCTCCGTGCTCTGGGTCTGGGCGGACCTCTACGAGCGGGATCTGGCCGCGGTCCACGACGCGATCGCGCAGGGCGCCCCCGGGGCGATCGTGCGCGTCGCCGCCTTCCCGCAGGCGACCTTCGCGGGCTCGATCGACCTGCTCGTCAGCGGGCTGTACGATCAC
>CAYUME010000038.1:12429-15281 GCA_964445475.1 uncultured Planctomycetia bacterium | reverse complement strand
TTGTCGCACGTCGGCTTGACCGGCGCAGCCCCGCTACATATCATCTGCTCGCCTGGCCAGAGAGCCGAACACAAAGGCGCACCGGATTTCGTTCACCCGCAGGAGCGCCCCCAACGCCTCTGCCAATCCGATGGTCTTGAGGACGATAAGGCGGATCTTCGCGCGTACGCGGGAGCAGAGTAAACGGGCCCAAGTGGTCATATGTATGCTTATGCCATACGATCGCATGGTAATGCCATGCGTATTTCGAAATCTCGAGCCGCTTCCGCCCGAGTCGAAGGGTCATTCGCTGGTCAGCGGATGTTCCCGGGCCCCTTCCGCCTCCACGATCGGCCACGAGGCCCGCAGCTCGTCCGCGTACGGGCCGATCGACTCCACCGGGATCGGCTTGAAGCCGAGCGTGAGCGCGGGCGAGTCGGGCTGGAGCCGGTAGTCGTCCTTCTCCGGCGCGACGAAGCGCGGATCGGCCACCACCGACTTCGCGTCGTGCCCGAAGCCCTGCGCCTTCCACGACTCCCACTCGTCGAGGGCCTCGCACTCCTTCACCGACACGTCGTCCACCCGGAGCGCCCCCGAGGCCTCGCGGAAGTCGATCCGCAGCCGGAGCGTCTTCATCTTCTCGTGGTATCCCGACTCCCCCGGGGCCGGCATCTTGAAGAGCAGCTCGTGCTCCTTCCACTCCGTGCCCACGGCGAGGTCCGCGCTCTTCGACCAGAAATAGACGTGCGCGATGTAGGACTGTCCCATCAAGGCCGCCTTCGCCCCGGCCTTGTCCGCCTTGAGACGCGCCGTCAGCCGGTAGGCCGCGCCCGGCTTCGCCGGGACCTCCTCGCCGACCAGGATCGGGAAATGGGCGTTGCCCTTGTCGTCCTTTGCCGTCGCCCCGTCGACCCGGAGGCACCGCGTGCCGCCCGCGCCGGCCTCCGCGACGACCTCGGCCTTCGCCCCGCCCGGGTGGTCCTGCCATCCCCACCCCTTCGGGAGCCTGCCGGGCTCGGCCGCCTCGAACCCCGCGTCGGCCAGGAGGTTCGGCGTCATCTCCTTCCCGATCTTGAAGAACCCGGTGCGGACCGGCTTCCCGCCGTGCCAGACGAGGTTGAGGTCCGACGCGTAGCGGTCGAGCGGCAGGTTGCTGAAGCGGAAGCACCGGGCCTTCTCCCCCGCGTAGGCGACGATGTTCCGGAGGAACCGGTTCCCGGACATGATCTTCCCGTCGGGGAGGACGGCCTTCGCGGGGTGGACGTCCATGTTGCGCATCCCCTTCCAGGCCGGCTCGTTCGCGACCCTCTCGTAGCCCTTGATCATCGTCGGCAGGTGGCTCTGCCAGTAGCGGTGGGACTCCGTCCACCCGCTGTACTCGACCTGGAAGAGTCCGTTGTCGACGATCACGTTGTTCTCGATCCAGTTGTCGCGCCCGTTGTGGAGGTGGATGCCGGCGCGGGAGCAGCGGACGAGGATGTTGCCGATCACGTCCACGCCCCCCGTGTTGTCGTCGAGGTAGACGCCCCAGGCGAAACGGGGGGAGACCCACTTGCCGTTCTCCTGCCCGTAGCCGAGGATGTCGTGGAAGTAGTTGTGGCGGATGACGGTCCCGCGGGAGCTGATCCAGTCGCGGCCGCCGGTGTAGACGGCGCCGGTGTCCTCCGTCTCGAGGTTGACGTGCCGGATATGGTTCCCCTCGATCAGGAGGTTGTTCCCGCTGAAGATGATGCCCATGCGGGGGCCGTCGTGGATGAGGTTGCGGGTGGCGCGGTTGCCGACGCCGTTCATCGAGATCCCGCACCCCTGCTTGTAGTAGACGCCGACGTGGTGGATGTAGTTGTTGTCGGCGTGGTTCCCCGCGGGGGTCAGGGTCTTCCGGTCGCCGCCGGAGAGGGAGATGCCGTGCGAGCCGGCGTCGTGGATGTCGCAGCCGACGACGCCATTCTTCGCGCCGCCCTCCACCGAGACGCCGGAGCCGTGGTAGTCGCCGGCGTTGCGGATCGTGCAGCCGGCGACGCGGCAGGCGGTCGTCTCCTTCAGGACCACCGCCGTCCCCTCGCAGCATTCGATCGTGAGGCCGCGGATCGTGACGTGGGCCGTCCCCTTCCCCAGCTCGAGGATCGTCCGGGTGGTCGGGGCGACGACGGCGGCCCGCTCGACGGGCGCGGGCGGCTTGAAGTAGAGGACCCCCGCCGCCGCGTCCAGGAACCACTCGCCGGGGGCGTCGAGCTCCTCGAGGAGGCCCTGGATGAAGTAGCGGTCGCCGGGCCGGATCGGGTAGGACGCGTCGGCCGCGAGGGTCACGGTGCGCGTCTCCCGGTCGAGCGTCGCGATCCGGACGATGTTGTTCCACCAGTTGTAGCGGGCGAAGACGAAGACCTCGGCCTCCTCCGGCTTCGCCCACGCCCGGAGGTCCTCCGCCTTCACCTGGAAGACGCGCCGCGTCTCGCCGGGGACGTCCTGGTACATCGGGACCGGCTTGCCGTCCGCGTACGCCCACCCGCCGCCGTAGGGGTTCTTCGGGTCGAAGTTCGGGTGCCGGGCGAGGACCTGGCGCTTCCCGTCCATTACCAGCTGCCTGAAGGCGACGCCCTGGAAGCCCTGCGCGGCGACGTCGGCCTTGAGGATCCCGTCCCGGTGCGGCGACCAGCCGGTGATGCGGCGGCCGCCGACGAGGACGGGCTTCTCCTTCTGATAGGCGCGCCAGGTGACGGGGGCGGCGGCGGTTCCGGAGTCCGCGGGACCGAGCTGGAAGGTCTCGGTCACGGCGTAGAGCCCCGCGCGGAGGTGGACGGTGACGGGCCCGGCGGGGTCGGCGGCGCGGGCCTGGCGGACGGCCTCGCGCGCGCGGGAGAGGGTCGCGAACGGCC
>CAYUME010000038.1:6074-12419 GCA_964445475.1 uncultured Planctomycetia bacterium | reverse complement strand
CGCGTCGGCCACCGCCTTTGTCCCGCTCCAGGCGTCATTGCCGGACGGGGCGACGTACAGGTCAGCCGCCTCCAGGTGAACCGCCGGGAACAGCAAGGTTGCGAGGAGGAGGGATGTTTTCATGTGCCGGTTCCAAAGGAGTCGTGGAAGGGGTCTGCTGAGACGGTAGCAGAAAAGAGAGGCCTGTGTTACCTAAAGTAACATGCGGCCGGGCTCGAGGAACTGCCCCTGAATGTCGCATCCGGTTGGCCGGGGATG
This sequence comes from uncultured Planctomycetia bacterium, assembly GCA_964445475.1. Lineage (GTDB taxonomy): Bacteria > Planctomycetota > MHYJ01 > CAYUME01 > CAYUME01 > CAYUME01. Next base: position 12,161 of record CAYUME010000038.1, on the reverse strand, counting down.
ACTTGTGGCCATCCGCCTGCGATTGGCACGCCGTTTGCTTGTGCTCTCATGGGCGTGCCGGGCACGCTTGCTCGTTTTGATAAACAAGGGGGCGGGCCGGCTGAAGGGGGGCGTTTTCCGGGGTCTCTGCCTTTGAATCGGGCGCGAAAGCCTGTATGATCCCTGCTCGTCCGTTGAGGAGGCCGCCATGAGCGTTCCCCCTGTGCTGGCCGTCCTGCTGGCGGCCCTGCCGGTCGCCGCCCCGGCGCCCGCCCCCGCTCCTCCTCCGCCGCCCCCCGAGCCGGTCGTCCCGGCCGGCGAGGAGTACGCGTACAACACGCCGACGACCGACGCCACCGGCCTCCTGCGCATCCGCGTCGCGTCGGTCTTCCAGGCCAAGCCGACCGAGATCCGCATCCTCATCCCCAACCGGGTCATGGACCCCCTCGCCCCCGGCATCCTGTTCGTCCTCCCGGTGGAGCCGGAGGGGTCGTCGCGATACGGCGACGGGCTGGAGGAGATCCGGAAGCTGGGCCTGCACGAGAAGCTCGGCTTCATCGCGGTCGCCCCCGGCTTCAGCGGGTTGCCGTGGTACGCGGACCACCCGACGGACCCGAAGCGGCGGGACGAGAGCCATGTTCTGCGCGTCGTGCTGCCCGTGGTCAACAAGGTCTGCCCGTCGCTGCCGTCGCGCCGCCGCCTCCTCGGCTTCAGCAAGTCGGGCTGGGGGGCGTACAGCCTGATCCTGCGCCACCCGGACCTCTTCTCGGCCGCGGCGGCGTGGGACGCGCCGCTCATGATGGAGAAGCCGGACCGGTTCGAGACGCCGCAGGCGTTCGTCACGCAGCCCCACTTCGAAGGGTACCGCGTCTCCCGCCTGCTGCGGGAGAAGGCGGAGGCCTTCCGGGGCGCGAAGCGCCTGGTGCTCACGGGCTACGGGAACTTCCGGGAGGACGCGGTGAGGGCGCACGCGCTGCTCGAGGAGCTCCGCATCCCGTCGGTCTGGCACGAAGGCCCGTGGCGCCGGCATGCCTGGGATACGGGGTGGCTCGAGGAGGCCGTGACGGAGGTGATGGCGCTGCGCAGCTGAGAGGCGGGCGGGGGGACCTCACAGCCGCCGGATCCGGATGTGCTTGTACTCGAGCCAGGCGTCCCCCTGGTGGGCCTGGAGCTCGATGGCGCCCGCCTCCACGTTCTCCAGGCCGTCGTACTCCAGGACGGTCTCGCCGTTGATCCGGACGACGCACCGGGGTCCCTGGACCGTCAGCTGGAGCAGGTACCACTGCTCGTCCTCGATCCGGGGGTAGACCGAGCGCTGGAGGCCGTAGAGCGACCCGGTCGGGTAGTGCGCCTCCTCGACGTTGTGGAGCTGGATCTCGTAGCGCCGCGGGCCGGCGAGGCCTTTCCCGGCGGAGCGGAAGAGGATCCCGCCGTTGTGGTGCCGCGGGCCGCGCACGTAGAGGTGCAGCTCGAAGTCGCGGAACGTCTCGCGGGTGGCGAGGTGCCCCATCCCTCCCCCGCGGAGCACGCCGCCCCGGGGCTCGAACCGCGGCTTCCCCTCCGAGACGACCCACTTCCGGAAGTCCTCCTCCGTCTCGTAGAGGGTCTCCCACGTCTCCCGGGCCGGGAGCTCCCGGATGCGGAGGTTGCGGAAGCGGTGGGGATAGCCCAGCGCGCTCAGCCCGAGGAAGCCCCGCCGCAGGCGGTGGCGGAGCTCCGGCACCGCGTCCCGGTCCACCTCCTGCACGAGCGCGTCGTTCATCCAGACCCGGAGCAGCGGCCCGTCCGCCAGGATCCGCAGCGCGTTCCACGCCCCGTCGCTCTTCACGTTCACCGTGCGGGGCGCGAGGAGGGGGAAGAGGGCGCCGCACGAATTCGGCTGCGGCCGGGCGTCCCGGGCGTGGAAGAGCTTCACCTGGACGCCGCACCAGGAGGGGCGGCCGTGCTCGGGGGCGTGGATCGTGACGCCGCCGTCGGTCCATCCCTTGACGAAGAACGCGCAGCGGAAATCGAAGTTCTCGTACGGCTTCTCCGTTCCCAGCCAGGCGGGGTGGCGGGAGTCGACGGTGGCGACGATCGCCCCGTCCTCCACGCGGAAGGCGGTCGGGGGCCCCTCGCGGACGGACCAGCCTGCCAGCGTCGTGCCGTCGAAGAGGGGGAGGAACCCGTCCTCCTCCGCCCGGAGGCGCGGGATCGCGGCCAGAAGGAGTCCTGCGGCCAGGAGCGCGGGCCGGTGCCTCATCGTGTCGCCTCCTTATGACGTCTCGAACGCCGGGGCCTGAACCGCCGCCGCGGCTCCGCGGGCGGAGGCGTGATCGAGGTCGGAGGCGCGCAGCGTCGTCTGCTTCGCCAGCGCCGGCAGCGCGGCCTCCGCGATCCCCCGCTCCACCTCCGGCAGCATCAGCTCCCGGAACCGCATCATCCGGCCGCTGAGGATCACGACCGGCACCCCGATCAGGTTGACGACGTAGGAGAGGGCGATGCCGAGCCGGCGGCCGGCGGCGCGGAGGACCGCCTCGCCCGCGGGGCCGACGCGCTCGAGGCGGTCGAACGCGCGTGCCGAGGACCCCTCCGCGGCGTTGATCTCCTCCAGCAGCGCGCGCTCGGAAAGGTAGGCCTCGAGGCACCCGCGGTTGCCGCACCGGCACGGGCGCCCGTCCGGCTCGATCCGGATGTGGCCGATCTCGCCGACGTACGGCCCCGCCCCCTTGTAGACCCGTCCTCCCTGGACGATCCCGGCGCCGATGCCGATCCCGAGGTCGACGCAGGCGAACCCCGGAAGGTCCCGGCCGAGGCCGACCCACTTTTCCGCCAGCGTCTTGGCCCGCGTCTGTTCCTCGAAGGAGACCGGCTCTTCGGCGAAGGCCGACACCGCCTCGCGCAGGTTGAACCCGTTCAGGGCGGGGAGGTTGACCGAGGTGGTCACGACTCCCGAGGGGAGGTCGACGAGGCCGGGGGCGGTGACGCAGACGCCGTCGAGCGCCCCGCGCGCGGAGCGCCGCAGCTGCTCGTAGGCCCGCCGCGCCGCCCGGAGGATCTCCTCCCGCGACGGGTCGGGCAGGTACTCGATCTCGTGGACGGACGCGACCTCGCCGGCGAGATTGACGACGACGGCGGTGACGCCCGCCTCCGTGACGCTGAGCCCCATCGCGAGATGGCGGTCCCGCCGGAGCGCGAGGAGGACGAAGGGGCGGCCCGCCGCGCTCTGCTTCTTTCCCGCCTCGACGACGTACCCCTCCCGGAGCAGGTCGGAGACGACGTTGGTGATGCTTTTCTTGTCCAGCCCGGTCGCCTCGGCGACGTCCGAGCGGGCGATCCGCCCGTGGCGCCGGATCGTGTCCAGCACCCGTGCCCGGTTGATCCGACGGACCAGCGACTGGTCGGCCATCCTGCGGACCCCATTGATTCTACATGATAGACATCTTCCAGTATGTCATTTCGAACTCTGAATGGCAATAATATCCTGTTTTTTGCTGAAAAGTTTGACTTTGTCTTATTTGGTGGACATACTCTGCTAAATGGGCGTGCGCTTCGATCCTGTGCCGCATCGCTTGCCGCCCTGATCGGGAGGAGCCATGCCGGATGATCGACCGCCTGACCACGACCCCGCGCCCCGCCGTGTCCTTGCGGCCATGGCTCACCCGGACGACCTGGAGTTCCTCTGCGCCGGGACGCTGATCCGACTTCGCGAGGCCGGCTTCGAGGTCCACGTCGCCACGATGACCCCCGGCGACAAGGGGGCTGCGGACCGCACCCGCGAGGCGATCGCCGCCATCCGGCGCGAGGAGGCCCGGAAGGGGGCCGCGTCCCTCGGGGCCGCGAGCTGTACGTGCCTCGAATTCGCCGACCTCGAGATCCTCTTCGACGCCCCCGCCCGCCGCCGCGTCGCCGGCCTCCTGCGCCGCGTCGATCCCGAGGTCGTCTTCACGCTGTCGCCCGACGATTACCTGTTCGACCACACGATCACGTCCATGCTCGTCCGCGACGCCTGCTTCAACGCCTCCGTCCCGAACGCCGAGGCCGAAGGGGGGCATCCCCCGGCCTCCCGCGTGCCCTACCTCTATTATTGCGATCCCGTCGGGGGGCATGACGCGTACGGCGCCCCGGCGCCCCTGAGCTGCCTCGTCGACATCTCGGCCCAGGTCGAGATGAAGGCGGCCGCCCTCGCCTGCCACGCCAGCCAGCGCGATTGGCTCCGGCGTCAGCACGGGGTGGACGACTACCTCGAGTCCATGCGGCGGCACGGGGCGCGGCGCGGCGCCGCGATCGGCGTCGCCTCCGCCGAGGGCTTCCGCCAGCACCGCGGCCATCCGCATCCCGCGGACGACCTGCTCGTCCGGGTCCTGAAGGCCGTTCCCCTTTCCGGCGCGACGCCGGCCGTCGGAGGAGACCGCCCATGACGCGCCCGCTGAGCAAGCTCGCCGCCGGCTGGTGGGACTACACGACGCTGGACCCGGCGATCGCACAGGACGCCGCGCGTCTCTCCCCGGAGGACCTCCTTCAGCTCTCCCGTCCCGGCTTCCGCGTCGCGATCCACGACACGCTCGAGGAGTTCTACCTCGCCGAGGCGCTGGAATACATCGATGCCTGGCGGCAGTCCACGGCGGACGCCCCCGTCGGGATCTGCGGCCCCATCGGCCCGACCGAGCAGCTCCCGCTCGTCGCCCGGATCGTCAACGACCTCGGGCTCGACATCCGCGCCGGCCATTTCTGGGGGATGGACGAGTGGGTCCTCGACGGGCGCGAGGTCCCCGCGACGCACCCGCTCTCCTTCGAGCGGGCCGACCGCGCGCTCTGCTTCGGGCGGATCCGGAAGGAGCTCGCCCTGCCCGACGCCCACCTCCACTTCCCCAAGGCCGACACGGCGCCGTACCGGAAGAGCTGGGAGGGCGTGCGCTGCGCGGTCATGCAGGGCGGGCAGGGGGACGTGAAGCACTGGGCCTTCAACGACCCGCCGCGGCGCGTGGGGCCCTGGGTGGACCAGCCGCCGCCGCCCGCGGAGTACCGGAAGCTGCCGACGCGGGTGGTGGACCTCCACCCGATGACGGTCGCCCAGAACGCCCGGACGTCCGGCGGCGGGCGCATGGACCTCGTCCCGACGCAGGCGCTCAGCGTCGGACCCGTCGAGACGTGGAAGGCCGGGCGGGTCTCGATCTGGCAGGCGGGGGCCCACGACAACGCCTTCGGCCAGCGGCTGACGGCGCTGATGATCTCGAAGCGGATCGAGGACGCCGCCGTCCCGATGTCGCTCCTGGCGTCGCATCCCGACGTGCGGTTTCACTATTACCGGGGCGGGCTGGGCGCCTGCGACGTCGAGATGCACTGAGCCGCCGCGACGCCCCCCGGGGCGTCCTGGCGGCCGTCCCTTGGGAGGAACGACCATGAACGGCCCGATGCAGCGCCGGGACTTCCTGAAATCGGCCGCCGCGGCGGCGGCGACGCTCTCCGCTCCCGCCCTCGCCCACGCCCGCGCCGCCGGCTCCAACGAGCGGATCGCCATCGGCGTCATCGGCAGCGGCAGCCGCGTCGTCGAGGCCCACATGCCGTCGATCCACAAACATGACCAGGCGATGAACTGCGAGCTCACCGCCTTCGCCGACCCCTGGCGCTTCCGGCGGGAGCAGGCGGCGGGGCTCGCGAAGCAGTGGTACGGTCGCGACCCCCGGACGTTCACCTCCTACAAGGACCTCCTCGCCCTCGAGGATGTCGACGCCGTTCTCATCGCCTCGCCCGACCACCTCCACGCGGCCCACCTCGAGGCGGCCGCGCGCGCGAAGAAGGACATCTACGTGGAGAAGCCGCTCTGCAAGGACATGGAGAGCCTGCGCCGTGCCGTCGACGCGGTGAAGGAGGCCGGCGTCGTCTGCCAGGTCGGGACCCAGCTCCGGAGCTTCCCGAGCTTCACCGGCTGCCGGGAGGCCTGGAAGTCCGGCGTCCTCGGGAAGGTCGCCCGCATCGAGCAGAACCGGAACGCCGACCGGCCGTACTGGTACTACCGCCTCGATCCCGACAAGGCGCCGCCGCAGGACGTCGACTGGAGGGAGTTCCTTGGCCCCCTCCCGGAGCGCCCCTACAGCCCCGTCCAGTTCACGGCGTGGTACGGCTACC
>CAYUME010000038.1:0-6064 GCA_964445475.1 uncultured Planctomycetia bacterium | reverse complement strand
GGACGGCCCCGTGCCGGGGCTGGCCAGCCACTTCCTCGATCTCGTCCACTACATCACCGGTGCGCAGTTCCCGGCGAGCGCCGTCTGCCAGGGCGGCGTCTTCACCTTCAAAGACAAGCACGCATTTACCTGCCCCGACCATGTCGAGGCGACATGGGTCTATCCCGAGGGCTTTATGGTCCATTACTCGACCGTCTTCGGGAGCGCCCACGGCTCGACCTTCAAGATGATCGGGGACCAGGCGACGATGGACATGCTGAACTGGAACAAGCCGTTCCTGACGGGCGAGGGGGCGTTCAAGAAGGGGGCGGTCCAGGGGCCGCAGCCCGTGGCGCCCGTCGACCGGCCGGACCACTGGCTCGACTGGCTCCAGTGCATCCGCAGCCGGAAGCAGCCGAACGCCCCCATCGAGGCCGGCTACCAGCACGCCGTGGCGGCCATCCTGGCCGTGCGGGCGATGGACACCGGGAAGCGGCAGGTGTACGACCCCGAGAAGCGGGAGATACGCGAGGGGTAGCGGGGGAAAGAACCGGAATCGCAAAACACAAATCCCAATGAAATCCAAAGGGCCCAATCCCATGCAAACGTCACGCCGCGCTGTCCTGGCACAGGCGGCTGCCGCGGCGCTCGGCACGGCGCTGCCGGCCTGCCGGGCCGGCGCGGCGCCCGCGGGCGGGGCCAGCGGGTGGCAGGTCGGCATCTACACGCGCCCGTGGGACCAGCACGAGCTGCCCGTCATCCTCGACGCCATCGCCGAGGCGGGGTTCCGGCACGCCGGCCTCATGACCGTCAAGTCGAAATCCCGCCTCGTGATCTCCGCGGCGACGACTCCCGAGGAGGCCGGGCAGGTGGCGGACGAGCTGAAAAAGCGCGGCCTCTCCGTCCCCAGCGTCTACGGCGGAGACATCGCCGTGGCGAAGGGGCTCCAGGCCGGCGTCGACGACCTCCGGCGGCTCATCGACCGCTGCGCCGCCGTCGGCGCGAAGGACCTCCTGATGGGCGGCACCGGCGACGCGAGGCTCCAGGCGGACTACTACAAGGCCATCGCCGAGTGCTGCGACTACGCGGCTGAAAAGCGGATGGGCCTCAGCGTCAAGCCCCACGGCGGCCTCAACGCCACCGGCGCCCAGTGCCGCGACCTCGTGAAGGGCGTCGGCAAGAGGAACTTCGGCGTCTGGTACGATCCCGGCAACATCCTCTATTACTCGGACGCGAAGCGGGATCCCGTCGCCGACGCCGCGGACGTGGACGGGCTCGTGATCGGGATGAGCGTGAAGGACTACAGACACCCGAAGAACGTCGCCGTGACGCCGGGGACGGGGCAAGTGGACTTCCCGGCGGTGATGAAGCGGCTGAAGCAGGGCGGGTTCACTGGCGGTCCGCTGGTGATCGAGTGCCTCGCGCCCGGCGACCTGCCGCAGCTGCTGGCGGCGGCGAAGCAGGCGAAGCGGTTTGTTGAGGATCTGGTGGCGTGAGGGGGGGCGAGGTTCCGGCCGATCCCCTCAGGCTTGTTCCAAGGAGGGATTGTCATGCGGTATGCCTGGGCGGTCATTCTCTTGTGCGCCGGCCTGTCGCGACCTGCCGCCGCCGACGGCCTGAAGGCTGGCGCGGCCATGGTCAAGATCACCCCACCCCCCGGCACGCCGATGGCGGGCTACTACCACGCCCGGGGCTCGCAGGACGTCCACGACGACCTCTTCGCCCGGGCCCTCGTTCTCGAGCGCGACGGCGCGAAGGCCGCGATCGTCTCCCTCGACGTCATCACGACGACGCCGGCCCTGGTGGTGGAGGCGCGGAAGCAGATCGAGTCCGACCCCGGGATCCCGGGAGACTGCGTCCTGCTCGCCGCGACCCACACGCACACGGGCCCCGTCATCTCGGGGCGCGGCCAGTACGACAAGGCGGTCGGGGGCGAGAGCGACCCGGCGACGGCGTACAACGCCGCCCTGCCGGCGAAGATCGCCGAGGCGGTCCGCCACGCCCACGCCGCCCTTGCCCCCGCAACGTGCTCGGCCGCCGCCGGCCGCGAGGAGTCCATCGCTTTCAACCGCCGCTTCCACATGAAGGACGGCTCCGTCGGCTGGAACCCCGGCAAGCTCAATCCCAACATCGTCCGGCCCGCCGGGCCGATCGACCCCGGGGTGCAGGCCGTCTGGTTCGAGGCCGGGAAGAAGCCCGCCGCCGTCTGCGTCAACTATGCCGTCCACCTCGACAACGTCGGCGGGCAGGCGGTTTCGGCGGACCTGCCGTTCACGCTGTCGCGGTGTCTCGCGGACGTCCAGGGGCCGGGGCTCGTGACGCTCTTCCAGAACGGCTGCTGCGGGGACATCAATCACATCGACGTCGCGTGGGGCGCGCCGCAGAAGGGTCACGAGAACGCCGCGCGGATGGGGATCATCCTGGCCGCGGAGGTGCTGCGGATGCTCCCGGGGGCGAAACCGGCCGGCGAGGGGCCGCTCCGCGGCTGCCGGGAGATCGTGAAGCTGCCCCTTCCGGAGGTCGACGACGCGATGCGGGAGCGGGCGAAGGCGGTGAAAGCGCGCCTGGCGGAAGGCTCGGAGCCGAAGCCGCGGTTCATGGAGCAGGTCGAGGCCTTCAAGGCGCTCGACGTGCTGGCGCGCGAGGGGAGGCCGGTCGAGGCCGAGGTCCAGGTGGTCGCCCTCGGCCCGGACGTCGCCTGGGTCGGGCTGCCCGGCGAGGTCTTCGTCGAGCTGGGGATCTCGATCAGGCACGCGTCGCCCTTCCGGCACACGCTGGTCGTCGAGCTGGCGAACGGCTCGATCGGCTACATCCCGACGCAGCGGGCGTACGCCGAGGGGAACTACGAGGTGGTGAGCGCGCGCGTCGGCGAAGGGTCCGGCGAGCTGCTGGTCGCGGCCGCGCAGCGCATGCTGAAGGCGCTCTACGCGAAGTAGGGCGGGTCCCGGGTGTGGGAGGGGTTTGTCGGGCCATGCCGAGTCGTCCGCGAAGGGGCCCGACAACCCCGATTCGCGAGAAGACGGCTTTCGCCCGCATCGTCATTGGAGTGACCGGTGTCATGTACTCGGCGCTCAGATGCCTGTCCCGTTGCTGCCGCTTCGTGCTCCTGCCCGCCGTGATGCTGGTCGCGTGCGGATCGGGCTCGCTCGAGCCCGCGCGGGAGGGCGTCCGGGCCGGCCCGGGTGACGCCGCCGGCTCCGGGGATCGCCTCGAGGAGATGATCGATATCCCGGCCGGGAGCTTCCTGATGGGCAACGGGGGGCAGGAGGGCTTCGGCGGCCCCGAGGAGTTCCCGCAACACCGGGTGCACCTGCCGGCCTATCAGATCGGGAAATACGAAGTGACGCGGGGACAATACCGGAAGTTCATCGAGACCGGCGGTTACGCGGATCAACGCTGGTGGTCGCCCGAGGGCTGGAAGTGGAAGGAGGGTCGGGACCTCGTCTATGCGGGGTTGAACGGGAAATTCAGCCGCGTCCAGAGGCCCGAGGGGGCGGGGCCGCGTCGCGAGCCGGAGCGATGGGCCGCCGGGCAGGAATGGATCGGGCACGGGCACGGCCATCCCCCGTTCACGCAGACTGATCGTCACCCGGTCGTCGGCGTGACCTGGTACGAGGCGGAGGCCTATTGCCGGTGGGCCGGCGGTCGGCTGCCCACCGAGGCGGAATGGGAGAAGGCCGCGCGATGGGACGAGAGCCGGCAGCACGCCCGGATCTGGCCGTGGGGCGACACGTGGGACCCGGAGAAGTGCAACAACGCCGCGGACCGCAACCCGGCCGGCGGCGGATACCGGGTCAACCAGAGCGCGCCGGTCGGCAGCTATCCCGCGGGGGCCAGCCCCTACGGGTGCATGGACATGGTCGGCAACGCCTGGGAGTGGGTGGCCGACCGGAGCAAGTCCCATCCGGGCCATTCCCAGCCGTTCGATCACGGCGAGGCCTACCGCCTGGTGAAGGGCGGCTGCTACGACGACGGCCCCTCCGTCGTGCGCTGCAGCGCCCGCCTCTGGTATCTCCCGCCGTCCAGCAGCGGCGCCGGGCCGGGCGACTGCGATTACATCGGGTTTCGCGTGGCGCGTTGAGATCCGGATGAGTCTCGGGATTCTGCCATGAAGCAGCAACTTCCGGGGCGACCATGCGGGGCGCCCCTCGCTTTCAGGAGATCCCGCATGCGTCTATGCCGGTCCGCCGTCCTGTTGCTTCTGGTGGCGACGGTCTCGTTCGCCGCCCCCCCCCGTCTCGAGGTCCGTCCCGGTGGCGCCGTCACCGCCGACGGGAAATCCTTCTTCCCCGTCGGTTTCTACCACGTCTCCTGGGTCAAGGACCGGATGGGTGCGGACGCCCTCGCGGACTTCCGGTCGATCGCCGCCGGCGGCTTCGACTTTCTCCACCCCACGATCGACCTCCGGCCGGACTGCGCGAAGACGCTCGACCTGGCCGCGCGCGAGGGGCTCTGGGTGATCCCGGAGGTGAACGCCAAGGCCCTGGAGCGCGTGGTCGAGAAATACCGGGACGCCCCGGCGATCCTCGCCTGGAACGTCGGGGACGACATCACGGAGGAGGCCTCGGTGGACGAGGTCCGCGCGCGGTGCGCGCGGGTCAAGGCCCTCTCGCCGCGGCACCTGGCCTACGCGAGCGCCTTCAACTCGGGGGAGAAATGGCTGGAGAAGCCGGGCGCGGCGGCCTGGTTCGGCGCGGGCGTCGACCTGCTCGGCATGCAGAATTACCCGGTCCCCTGGGAGCCGGAGCACGGCCGGCACGGCGGATTCGACTACGCGCCCGGCCCCCACGCGAAGGGCAACTTCCGTGCCCGGGTCTTCTACGGCATGCGGCGCACCGTCGACCAGGCCCGCGCGGCCGGCAACCGCGGCGTCATCGCCAACCTCCAGTGCTTCCGCTGGAACCGGCCGGGGGCGAAATGGCGCTGGCCGACCCCCGAGGAGCTGGAGAACATGACCTGGCAGGCCGTCGTCGCCGGCGTCAACGGCATCCTCTACTACACCTATTATGACGAGGGCACATTCCTCCCCGACCAGCCGGCGCTCTGGGAGCGCGTGAAGCGGATCCGCGCCGACCTGAAGGCGCTCGAGCCGGTCCTGGTCGGCGGGACGCGGTCGCCCGGTCCGGCCCCCGAGAAGCCCGGGCAGAGCGTCTTCTGGTCGCTCTGGGAGCACGCGGGAGCGCTGACCGTGATCGCCGTCAACGCGTCGCCCTCCCGCGATCCCGCCGCGGTCGAGATTGAGCTTCCCGCGGACGGTGCGGGGGCCTACCAATCCGTCCTGGACGGCCGACCCGTCCGCCTGAAGCTCGACGGGCGGCGTCTGACCGGCGCGATCCCGTTCGAGGGCGTGGAGGTCGGGCGGATCCCGCTGAAGCCCTGAGCGTCTTCCGGAGGACCCGGGGAGAACCCGAAACATGCCCTCGCCGATGAGCTCCCGCCGGTTCCCGCAAGCGATGATCGGGGCCGCGTGGGCCCTTTTCGCGGTCCCTGCCGCGGGTCGGGGCGAACCGGCCCAGGAGACGCTCGCGCGGCTTCGCCCGAGCGATGACGTCCTCCGTGCGGCGTTCCGTCTCGGGTCGGACGCGGGGCGGGGCACGGTTACCGTCCTGCTGGACGACGGCAAGAAGCATGTCTTTCCGGTGCGGATCGAGCCGGAGCGCGCCCCCGTCAAGGTCAAGGAAGGAGACAAGACTGTCACGAAGGAGACGATCCTGCCGGACGCCGTCCTGAACATCGAGGGCCTTGTCCGCTCCTGGAGCCGCCCGCGCCTCCAGCGCTACACGGACAAGCAGCAGGCGGACCTTGTCGCGCGCTGGGCGTCGCTGCCCGCCGCCTCGCAGCGCTTCGTGACCTTCGAGGCGCGGCAGGACGGTCCGGGCGTCGCGCTGTACCTGGACGGCCACTACGTGGACCGGCGCGACGCGCCGGGCCGTCTCGCGGGCCTCGCCTTCGCCCTGCCGAAGGAGGGGGCGGTCCGCGACTCGGCCTCCTGCGCAGCCGACCGGGACCCCGTCTTCCTGCCGCTCGACACGCGCTTTGTCGCCCGGCCGGGCGCGATGTTGGGCGCGACGCTCTAGCTGGCGCC
>CAYUME010000037.1:4796-15396 GCA_964445475.1 uncultured Planctomycetia bacterium | reverse complement strand
TGCCGACGGAGGCGATATTCAGCCTGTCGCTCGGCGGGGTCTGCCCTTCGCCGCCGAGGACGTGGCGGGGGACGATCGAGACGGAGGCGAGGCCGGCGGCGGACGACTTCAGGAACGTGCGGCGTCTCACGGGGCGACCTCCTGAATGGGCGGGACGGGCTGGAAGGCCACGACCATGCCAGAGAGAGAAGAAAGCCATTTATGACAAACAACGGCGGAGGCGGAGCAGCCCCGCCGGCCGTCGCGCCACCGCCGTCACCGCCCCCGTCTCTTCGCCCGCTCGCGCGACGCGACCGCCTGCCGCGTCTCCGGCGCCTCCGGATCGCCCGCGGCCAGGGAGTCCAGAACAGCCGCCGCCTCCGGCAGCGTCGTCCCCAGCAACTCCAGCAGCGGGATGGCCCGAACCGCCCGCCGCGTCTCAGGCGGGGGATCCGGCTCCGGAGCGCCCGGATCCAGGAACGCAAGGAGGCGCTCGATGCGGACGCGCGCCTCGGCCGAGGGCGCCCTCTCGAGCGCCCGCCGGAGCGGCTCCTCGGCCCGCTTCCCGAAGCCGCGCAGGTCCCCCATGGCGGACTCGCGCACGGCAAAGCTGTCATGGTCGAGCGCATCGATCAAGCCCGGGATCCGTTCGGGAACCGGCAGCAGGCGCGTCCGAAGGAAGGCGAGGAGGCGCCTGCGCGGCGCCGCATCGGCCGTCCGGACACCGTTCGCGAGCCGTCGGAAGGCCAGGTCCGCCGCCTCGCCGTCGGCCGCGAGATCCTCCCACAGGCGGGGCAGATCGGCCTCCCCGGCCGTACCGTCGTCCGGCGTCTCGACCGTCACGTCCCACACCCAGGCGGAAGCATCCTCGGCCAGGGCGGCCAGACGACGCCCATCCGGCGAGAAGGCCATGGAGACAACGGAGGCGTCCCCCGTGCGCCGGAGCAGCTCGCGCGCCGTGCGGGCGTCCCAGAGGCGGACGGATCGGTCGCGGCTTCCGGAGGCGAAAAATCTTCCGTCGGGAGCATAGGCCACACAACGGATGGCATCAGCATGCGGGGATGCGCGGTACAGGGAAACGCCGGTCGCCACGTCCCACTCCGAGATTTCACCACCGCCGCCGCCCGCGAGCAGCACAGCGCCATCGGGGGAAAAGGCGACGGCGTGGATACCGGATGCCCGGCTGACGTCGATCGATCGAACCTCCCGGCCGTCGTCAAGGCTCCAGATCGTGATCCAGGCGTGCGCCGTATCCGCAGCCAAGCGTTTCCCGTCACGCGAGAAGGCGGCGGCAGCGACCGGGGAGTTTCTGTAATTGGCCGCGAAGCTGGTGCGGAACGTCAGACGGACGGAAGCGGACGGGCCTGCGCCGCCGGGGCCCCACGTCCGGGGATACTCCACGTTCCACATGAGTATGAGGCCGTTGCGATGGCACGAGGCGAGGCTGTGACCGCCGGGGGCCAGCAGGAGACGCGTGACGGGACTCTGTTGGTATTCATCGTCAAAGCGCCCCACCTCACGGCCGTCGGATACGTCGAAGCACCGGATCATGCCATCGTCCCCGGCCGAAAGCACATGTCGCCCGCCGGAAAGGAAGAGGACGGAGTTCACCTTGTCGTCGTGGCGGGCGAAAACGCGGAGCGGAACGCCGGTGACGGCGTTCCAGAGGTGTGCCGCCCGGTCGGCGCCCGCCGTCACGAGCTTCGTCCCGTCCGGGGAAAAGGCGATGGCTTCCGACGTGGGCGATGCGCTGAAAAAGACGGAGCCGCGACGGGCCGGGCCCGGCGGGCCGCCGGGGGGATCCCCGGGCGGCGGGATCGGCTTCAAGCGCACAAGGGCGCCGTCGGGAAGCCCGCTTTCCGGGTTCCCGCCCGGGGGCCCCGGGGGAGGGGCGGGATCCGCGGGAAGCGGAGGCGAGGAGGGGGTTTCCGCCGGGCCGCCGTGCGCCTCGGGTGCGCCCAGGACCATGGCGGCCGCGGGGGCAAGCAGGACACCGGCGAGCCAAGACGTTCCTCGCATGCCGGGATTGTAACCAGGGGGCGGCGTGGCGTGAAGGGAATCGTCGCCCGTCCCCGCCCGGCATCGCCAGGGCACGGGTGACACGCTCCCCCCGAAACGGACAAGGCTCGCGCCCGGGGCGGGCGTCACTTCCGCTCCCGGCACGGCCGCGGCCCGACCTTCGAGACGTCGATCGGCTTGAAGCCGAGCTTGAGGGCGGGGGAGCCGGGCTTGAGCGCGAAGTTCCCCTTGTCCGGGTCGACGAAGAGCGGGTCGGCGACGACCGAGCGGGCGTCCTGCCCCCGCTTCTGCCAGTCCGGCAGCGGCCACTGCGCGAACTTGAGCGCCTCGGGCTTCGCCCTCCCCGCCCCCTTCGCGTCGAACCAGTAGAGGTTGCGGTCGAGCTTGTAGCCGTCCCCCTCCCAGTTCCCCGAAAGCAGCTGCCCCTCGCGCCAGAAGACGAGGTTCCGCTCGAACGTGAAGGAGAGGTGCCCCTCCTTGCGCGTGCGCGCGACCTGCGCGTCGTGCGCCAGGGCGAGGACGTTGTTCCGGACGACGTTCTCCTTCCCGTAGTGCTGGTGGAAGCTGTTCGACTTGCAGCGGTAGACGACGTTGTTCTCGGCCACCACCCCCGTCGTCCCCTCGTCGAAGTAGATCCCCCACCCGCCGTACCCGTCGGAGGTGATGTCGCGGAAGACGTTGTTGCGGATGACGGTCCCGGGGGAGACGCCGAGGGTGTAGACGCCGCCCATGTCGTTGAGGTAGCGCTGGCCGAGGTCGTGGACGTCGTTGAACTCGACGACGTTCTCGAACGCGCCGCTCTCGCCGTAGCCCCACGACCAGCCGATCGAGAAGCCCGAGTAGTAGAAGTGGTGGATGTGGTTGTGGGCGAAGCGGTTCTTCGCGGCGTGCGCCACCCAGATCCCGCAGGCGCTGTGGAAAATCAGGCCGCCGTCACGGATCGCGTTGTCGGTGACGACGTTCCCCTGCGTCTTCCGCTCCTCCTCCTTGCGGAGGGTCGTCTCGCCGATCTTGATCCCGCCGGCGCCGAGGTCGCCGATCTCGTTGCCGACGATCCGGATCCCCTGGCACCCCTCGCCCAGCTCGATCCCGTAGCTGCCGGTGTGGACGACGGCCCCGTCCTCGATCGCGCACTCGCGCGCGCCCGTCATCGTGACCGCGCCCGGGGCGGTGAAGGCGGACTGGAAGGGGCCGCTGACGTCGGCGGACGGCCAGCCCGGCGCGGGGGCGAAGTCGAGCGCGTGGGCGAACGTCAGGCCGCGGAACCGGAGGTGCTCGACGAACCGCTTCTCGCCGGGCTTCCCCTCGAGCCGCAGGACGTGGAGATGCTGCGGGACGACCGCCTCCGCCTTCGCCGGCTCCTCCCCCGGCCGCGGGACGTACGTGACCACCTTCGACGCCCGGTCCCAGTACCACTCGCCCGGCGCGTCGAGCACCTCGGCGACGTTCTCGACGTAGTAGCGCGGCGGCTTGTTCTGGTAGTCGTCCGTCAGCCGGAAGACGCTCTTCTTCGAGGCCGTCGCCATCCGGTCGGCCTCGTCGACGGAGGCGAGGGGCAGGCGCGAATCGACCCAGAAGTGGAGGGCGACCACCTCGACGTCGGCGATGTTCCTCCACGCCTTCATCTCGCCGGCAGCGAACCGGAACCGGCTCTGCCCCCGGTTCCATTCCGTGTTCGGCTTCGCGTCGGGGACCTCGGCCATGCGGTAGAAGCCGTCCTTCGGGAGCCGGGTGCGCGCGGCGCGGCGGCCGTTGACGAAAAGCTGGCGGCAGGGCGGGTTCGGCTCCTTCGCAGCCGGCTGCCAGTCGAGCGGCGCGGTCCAGGCGGGCTTTCCGTTCGCGGTCGTCCGCGTCCAGCCGGTCACCGGCCGCCCGGCGCTGAGGACCGGCGTCTCGCGCGGGTAGGCGGCGTAGACGACGGGCGCCTCGGCGGTGCCGGAGTCCTCGGGGGTGAAGACGAGGGGCGCGTCGAGGAAGTACGTGCCGCCGCGGAGGAGGACGACGACCGGGGCCTTCGGCGCGCCCTTCGCCCGGAGCTCCCGGATGGCGTCGCGCGCGCGGGCGACGGTGGCGAAGGGGCCGTCGTCGCCCGCCGGGGCGGCCTTCCGGCCGGACCAGGCGTCCTTGCCGTTCGGGGCGACGAAGAAGGCGGCCGAGGCGGGGGAGGGCATCTCGGGCCCCGCGGCGGTGGCCGCGCACGCCGCGCGAGAACCGGGTGCGGGCAGCCCGAGAAGGAGGGAGAGCGCCGCCGCCGGGAAGGATCTCATGGGCCGCCCCCGGGAATGTAAGGGACCGGCCACCGGCCGGCCTCCCGCGCGGGAACCGGGGGTGGCGGTCGTCGTGTCCATGTATAGATGAAACGGCGCGCCGACCATGTCCTCCGGGCGGATCCGGGCGCGCGACGGCCGGGCCGTTTGTTAATATAAATATCGGGGGCGTTTTTCGTTTGACTTGGGCGCAGGCGGACGGGATATTACCCGGGTCCGCCCCGCGGGGCGCCCGTCCCGAGCATCCCTTTTCGGAGGCCGCGCCATGTCCCGCCTGTCCCGCCGCGAGCTCCTCGAGCGCTCCTGCGCCGCCGCCGCCGCGTCCGCCGTACCCGCCGCCGTCCCCTCCTTCGCCCGCGCGGCCGACGCCAACGACACCCTCCGGATCGCCGTCATCGGCGTCAAGGGCCGCGGCGGCAACCACGTCAGCGAGTGGCTCCGCATGAGCGACGTCAAGATCGCCGCCGTCGTGGACGTCGACGAGGCCGTGATCGACGGCGTCATGAAGTCCATCGAGAAGAAGCAGGGCCAGAAGCCGGCCTACTTCAAGGACGGCCGGAAGATGCTGGAGGACAAGGCGATCGACGCCGTCTCCATCGCGACCTGCAACCACACCCACTCCCTCTGGGCGATCTGGGCGATGCAGGCCGGCAAGCACGTCTACGTCGAGAAGCCCGTCAGCCACAACATCTTCGAGGGCCGGAAGGTCGTCGAGGCCGCCCGCAAGTACAAGCGGATCTGCCAGCACGGGACGCAGAGCCGCTCCTCGAAGGGCCTCAAGGAGGCCATGGCCTTCCTGCACGGCGGCGGGATCGGCAAGATCAAGATCGCCCGCGGCCTCTGCTACAAGAAGCGCGGCAGCATCGGGCAGAAGCCGGACGGCAACCCCCCGCCGACGGTCGACTACGACCTCTGGCTCGGCCCCGCCCCCAGCCGCGCCTTCAACCCGAACCGCTTTCACTACAACTGGCACTGGTTCTGGGACTACGGCAACGGGGACATCGGGAACCAGGGCGTCCACGAGATGGACCGCGCCCGCTGGGGCATCAACAAGAGCTCCCTCCCCACGAAGGTCATGAGCGTCGGCGGCCGCTACGGCTACGAGGACGACGCCGACACCCCCAACACGCTCGTCTCCTGGATGGACTACGGCGACGTCGAGCTGATCTTCGAGGTCCGGGGCCTCAACACCGACGAATACAAGCACGGCCGGATCGCCTCGATCTTCCACGGCGAGAAGGGCTACCTGGTCAACGGCAGCTACTCCGGCGCCACCGTCTACGACAACGACGACAAGAAGCTCCAGGACTTCGGCGGCGGCGGCGACCACTTCCGCAACTTCATCGACGCCATCAAGGCCAACGACCCCAAGGTCCTCAACGCCGAGATCGAGGAGGGCCACCTCTCCGCCGCCCTCTGCCACCTGGCCAACATCTCCTTCCGCCTCGGCGAGAAGAAGCCGATGGGCGACAAGGCCTTCGGCGACATCGCCTCCGCCAACGAGACCTACGACCGCATGAAGGCGCACCTGACCGACAACAAGGTCGACCTCGGCGCCGCCAAGCTCCAGGTCGGGCCGATGCTCGCGTTCGACCCCAAGACCGAGCGGTTCACCGGCCCCCAGGCCGACGCCGCCAACAAGCTGGTGACGCGCGACTACCGCAAGCCGTTCGTGGTGCCGGACAAGGTTTGAGCAACGACTCTCCCGGGAGAACGACCATGAGCGCCGCGCGCCCGACCGTCCTCGGCCTCGCCGCCGCCGTCCTGGCCCTCGCCCTCCCCGCCGCCGCCGAGGCGCCGAAGGAGGAGACGGTCACGATCCCCGGCTCGCAGGTCTCCTTCCCTCTCGTCCGCCTCCCCGGCGGGACCGTCGCGCTGGGGAGCCCCGCGGACGAGGCCGGCCGGGAGGGCGACGAGGCCGCCCGCGAGACGACGCTCCGCCCCTTCTGGATCGGCAAGCACGAGGTGACCTGGGACAACTACACCCTCTACTACGAGAGCTGGCGGGAGGCCCGGGTCGACGGCATCACGCGCCCCTCCCAGCCGGACGTCGCCAACCCCAAGGAGCCGCTCCACGGCGGCGCGCAGCAGACGGAGAAACACCCCGCCATCTCCATCGGCTGGTTCGGCGCGATGGGCTACTGCCGGTGGCTCTCCGCCAAGACGGGCCAGTTCTACCGCCTGCCCACGGAGGCCGAGTGGGAGTACGCGGCGCGCGCCGGCTCGACGGCCGCCGCCCCGGACCCGCTCGGCGACCACGCCTGGTACCAGGACAACAGCGAGGAGCAGACGCACGTCCCCGGCGGCCGGAAGCCGAACGCCTTCGGCCTCTGCGACATGCTCGGCAACGTCTGGGAGCCCTGCCTGGAGCCGTACGCCCCGCCCGTTTCGATGATGGCCTTCCGGGGCGGGGCGTGGAACACCCCCGCCGCCGCCTGCCGCTTCGCCAACCGCCAGCGCGAGCTGCGCGCCGCCTGGCTCGCCATCGACCCCAAGCGCCCCTTCCGCGCCTGGTGGTACACCGACGGCCCCTTCATCGGCCTCCGCGTCGTCCGCCTCGACGACGACGGCGCGACGAAGGAGGACCGCGAGGCCGCGGCGAAGCAGCTCGAGGTCAAGAACCTCGCCATCACCGCCAAGGGGGAGTCCCCCTACTTCATGGACCGGGTGACCGGCGAGGTGACCTATTCCGGCGAGAAGCCCCTCGACGAGGTCGAGCTGATGGTCCACTTCGCCGAGGAGGACGGGAAGCCGATGCTGACCGACCCGCGCGACAAGCCGGCTTTCAACTACGCCCACCCCGCGCTGGTCAACAGCTACCACGCCGGCCCCCACGCCAAGCCCTTCGCCCAGGGCGAGACCCGGAAGTTCGAGCTCGACGGGCCCCACCCGTACGACGAGGTGGGCCCGGTGGAGACGGAGAAGCTCGGGGCGCGGGTGACGCGGGTCCACTTCGCGAAATAATCCGGCGTGAAGACAACACGGCGCGGCCCACGGGGGCCGCGCCGTTTTTTTTCAGCCCATCCTCCGGTCGGAGCCCCGCCCCGCGTCACGATTACCGCGCACCCCGGGCTCGTCCTCGTCTTCCGCCCTCGTCCCACGTACCCGTTTCTCGTACTCGTACTCCTACTCGTGCCTGGCCGTTCTCCCAATTGTTCCCATCCAAGCCGTCACCCCATACACCCCGCCCCCCGCCGCGAGCACGCCGCCCAGCACCGCAAGGCTCCACGGCATCTTCCCGATCGCGTACGTCACGCTGCTGTAGATCATGAAGACGCAGACGAGGGCGAAGAGGATGGGCGTGACGGGGTAGCCGGGCGTCCGGACGGGCCGCGGGGTCCCGGGCTCGCGGACCCGGAGGACGAAGACGGAGAGGCCGGTGGCCAGCGCGAAGAACCAGTAGACCGGCGCCGTGTAGAGCAGCGTCTTCATGAAGTCGCCGGCGATCAGGACAACCCCGAAGGCGAGCGCGCCCTGCACCGCGAGGGCGCGGACCGGGGTGCCCTGGTGCGGGTCCCACCGCCCGAGCACCCCGAAGACGGCGTGGTCCGCCCCGAGCGCGTACGTGATGCGCGCCCCCGTCATTACCAAGCCGTTCACGGCGCCGAGCGCCGAGATGCAGACGAGCGCCGCGATGAGGCGGCCCGCCGCGTCGGGCAGGACGGCCGCCATGGTGTCGACCGCGACGGCCTTCGACGACGCCATGCCGGCATGCCCCAGCGCGTGGAGGAAGGCCCCGTTGACCAGGAGGTAGAGAGCCGTCACCGCCCCCGTTCCGAGCAGCAGCGCGCGCAGGATGTTCCGCCCCGGTTCCCGCACCTCCCCTGCCACGTACGCCATCTCGCTCCAACCCCCGTACGTGAAGAGGACGAGGATGAGCGCGAGCTGGGGCGTCAACCACGGGGGGATTTCCGTCGGCGCGGGGGCCGCGGCCGGACCCGGCGCGAGGAAGCCCGCGGCGACGAGCGCGACCAGGCCCGCCGCCTTGACGACGGTCAGTAGGTTCTGCGTCCGAGCCCCGGCGCGCACGCCGAGGATGTTGAGCAGCGTCAGGACGGCGACGGCCCCCGCCGCGTACGGGCGCGGATCCCCTCCGAAGGCGTCGGACAGCGACATCGCGTAGCGGGCGAAGACGAACGCCAGCAGCGCGATATCCGCCGGCCGGACGATGAGGAGCTGGGCCCAGCCGAAGAGGAATCCCGTCCCCCGGCCGTAGGCGCGCGTGAGGTAGACGTAGTCGCCGCCCGCGCGCGGCCACGCGGAGGCCAGCTCGGCGTAGCAGAGCGCGCCGCAGAGCACCAGCAGGCCGCCCGTCAACCAGACGGCCAGCGTCCACCCGCCGCTCCCCATGCATCCCGCCACGGTCGACGAGGTCTCGTAGATCCCCGAGCCGATGATGATCCCGACGATGATGCAGGTGGAATCGAAGAGGGTGAGCTGGGGCCGGGGGGCGGAGGGGGCGTCGCTCGAGGCCACGCCGCCGTTCACGGAAGCGGATTCGTCAACCATGCGAGATCCTCGGGAGAAGGGGGCACGCAGGCGCCAAACCGGAACCACGCGCACCCCAACGTTACATCTCGTAATTCACACCCGAATACGGCACACTCATGGCCAGAGCCTCGGCGTTGAAGTCGATGATCCCGTGGATGAGAACGGATCCGTCCTCTTGTAGCTCAATCCGATGCGTAAGGCCACCCGGAACAAGCACCTGCAGGACCCGGCGCTTCTCCTCCAGCGTCAGGTTGCCCATCCTGCCGCGAAGGGCATTCAGTGTCTGGAAGGCCACCGCCTTGGCATCCTGGCAGGACTGCTCCCGACTCCACGCCGATTCCGCCTGCACCAACTCCTGCTCCAGGGCCTTGCGACAGACCGACGCCTCCTTGACCTGCTTTTCCGCCGTCGCCGGGGCCGTCCCCATTGCGTACAGTCGCGCCGCACGCTCTTCCCGGGCCTTCGCCTGCCCCAGTTGACGACGCAGCTCCGCCACGCGGTTCGACAAGGCCTCCCGCCCGGCCTGGGCCTCCTCGCCGTAGACGGCTTCCCACAGGGTGGCCGGATTGACGATCAGTTCTTCGATCTTGGCCCAGACCAACTCGTCTACTCGCTCCACCGGGAAGCACGGCATGTCGCAGGTCCCCTTTTTGTATTGCCGGTAGCGCCGGTCCCCGTGGTAAATCCGCGCGTAGCAAGCGTACCGCCGGTAGACCCGAGACCTGCTTTTGTTCCTCCATACCCCGACACGGCGACCGCACTCGCCACAGAATATCACCCCGAGGCACAAGGCGGATGGGGTCCGGCTCCGGGGTTGTCGTTTGGAGGTCATCAAGCCCTGGGCCCGCTCCCACATTTCCCGGGAAATGATCGAGGGAACGGGGACCATAACCCACTCCTCCCGGGGTCGATACCCCCGCAGGGTATAAGACTCCGACTCAAATCTCCTTTGGCGCCTCGGGTCGATGACCGACCGACCGATAACTCGGTGACGATACCATTCGCCACAGGCCGCCGGGGACTTGAGGAGGAATCGGACGTGATTCGGGTCGAAGGGCGCGCCATACCGCGTGACGGCGCCCTCCGCATTCAGCCGTTCGGCGATCTGGCCCATGCTTTTTCCTGCTTTGACGAAAAGCTCGACTATCACGCGGTAGATCCTCGCTTCCTTCTCGATGATGAAAAAGGCCTCCTTGGCCTTGTCCCATCCGATCCCGTAGGGCAAACGACCTCCGGTGAACTTCCCCTCCCGGTTCCTCTGCATGCGTCCTCGATAGCACCGCTCTTGAATCTGCTCCCGCTCGTAGTCGGCAAACGAAGCCAGGTTGGCGAACATCACCTTTCCGGCCGGCTCCAGCGTGTTGAAGGCCTCCGTGATCGAGCGGAAGGCCACCCCGCAGGCCTCCAGATCCCCCAGGACAAGGTTGACGGCGTCCTTGAGGTTCCGGGAGAGCCTGTCGAGCTTGTAGACCAAGGCGACGCTGAAAAGCCCCTTCCGGGCGTCCGCGAGGAGGCGGTGGAGCCCCGGCCGGTGCATCGTGGCGCCGCTGTAGCCGTCGTCGGTGTAGACACCGGCGACGGCGATCTCCGCCCTCTTGCACTCCTCCCGCAGGCGGGCCTCCTGGGTCGCCAGGCTCGTCCCCTTCTCCGCCTGCTCGTCCGTCGACACGCGGATGTACAGCCCCGCCTTCTGGTTGTTCTCCAGGATCATCCGTATTGCCCTCCAGATGGCCTGCCGCGCTTCCGGTGGACCTCCCCCGGGTCAACCCTCAGGAGTCCTCGTTCGAGGTACTCCAGGAGTTTTTTGGACGGCCCTGAGGGGCTCACCTCTTTCTTCTCCCATA
>CAYUME010000037.1:0-4786 GCA_964445475.1 uncultured Planctomycetia bacterium | reverse complement strand
GGATGGATGCCCACGACACGGGCAAACTCGCTGCGGGTGTACCCCAGGCGGGTGCGCAGCTGGCGTATTCGGATGGCGTTCATAGAAATGATTATAATGATTATAGTAATTAAATGCAAAAGATATAGTAGTATAAAACAAACAGCAAAAAGTGTGCCACGCGGCAGGAGCAGAAGGGACAAGCGGGGTGCAACTTGATATTTGTATTGACGAGTTGCCGTCCATAATGGTTTTCTCCCTTCTCTGAACTTCTCCTTGCGGGCATCAAGGGCGGGTAAAGAGGTTTTGTGTCCGTTTACTCCCCCACGTGATCCTTCCACAGGGCATCCCTTTGCCCTGACTGCCAATAGAACAATACTGGCACACTAATAACCGAATCCCCATTCTTGGAGGGGATGTAAGATGCGGTTCACAAAGACGGCAGCCTCGGCAATGGTCCTGGCTGTCCTGTTCTGTGCAGCGGCCCCATCAATTCTTGCCGGTCCCGCAAACGGGGCGGACAAGATTTCGATCACCGGCCTCACCGCCGAGCCGACACCCTTCGACCCGCCTGCCGTCCCGCTCACCGTCACCTCCACCTTCCAGGTCCGGGCCGCTCTTGTCATGGGCGGGGGGGAAGGCGACCAATTGACCCACCACGTCAACGCCACGGTGAACATCAAGAACGCCGAAGGGACAACGGTCCGGACGCTCGCCGGTACGGCGCAGATCGACATCCCCTCCGACATGCAGGGGAACGAGGTGATCAACGCTCTCGTGGTCGTGACGTGGGACGGGACTGACGAGCAGGGCCAGCGGGTCCCCGACGGCATCTACAGCATTCTGGTGTCCGGGCTTCTTCTGAAGCGGACCGTCGGCGGGAACGGAGAGGTTCACGAGAACGGTGTCGACACCTCCGCGACGGCAACGACGGGATCCACGCTCTCTTCCGGTGAGCTTGACACGTCCCTGACGCAGTTTCCACCCGATCCCTACAACGCCGACTCCGCAACTTTCGCCTTTACGGCGAACACCACGGGGGTTACTTTTGAAAGAAGCCTCGACAAGGGACCGTTCGCTTCGGTGACCTCTCCGGAGATGCTGACCGGCCTTGCCGAGGGAATTCACACGTACCAGGTCCGTGCCGTGGGATCCTACGGCAACGTCGATCCCACGCCCGCCTCATACTCGTGGACGGTCGACCTCACGTCGCCCGACACGACGCTGGAGCAGACGCCGCCTCCTTTGACAAACGTGACCTCCGCCACCTTCGTCTTCTCCGCCACCGAGACGAACTGCACGTTTGAGCGGAGTCTGGACGGAGGGGCGTTCGTTGTGATGACATCGCCCGAGATCCTGGAAGACCTCTCGGACGGACTCCACAGCTATGAGGTTCGAGCAAAGGACGTGGCCGGAAACACCGACGAGACGCCAGCCTCCTTTACCTGGACCGTCGACACCTTCCCGCCGGAGACAACGATTACGCAAAAACCGCTCGCGCTGACGAACGACACCTCCGCCGCCTTCGTATTTGCGGCAAACGAGCCGGATTGCACGTTTGAGGGAAACATCGACAACCTGGGCTTCGTGCCGGTTCCGCCCACGGTTACACTCCTGGGGCTTGGCGAAGGATCCCACATCTACCAGGTTCGCGCCACGGACGCGGCCGGGAACGTCGATGAAACCCCCGACACGTACTCGTGGACCATTGACACCTCCCCGCCCACGATCATGATTGTCAGCCCCGCCGATGGGAGCACGATCGCGACGCTGACGCCGGAGATCGTGATCCAGTATTCCGATGCGAAGGCAGGAATCGTTACATCGGGTGTGGACACGGCGACGCTCTCGGTCGTCGTCAGCGGTGTGGACCGCACGGCGCTTTTCACGGTCTCGGGAACGGAGGCGCGGTTTCAGCCGACGGGCCTCGAGACGCCGCCGGTCTTCCAGGAGGGCGCAAACCAGATTAACGTGACGCTGGCGGACTACGTGTCCAATGCGGGGCTGGCGCAATCAACATTCACCATCGAGACCGCTCCGCCCCCGCCGCCTCCTCCCCCGCCGCCGCCTCCACCACCGCCATTGCGCATTCGGCTGGAAAAGGTTGATGGCAGCGATGAACAGACGGGGGTCGTGAACCGACCTTTCTCGAATGCATTGATGTGGCAGGCGATCGACGCCGACTCGGGGATGCCGGTCCCCGGGGTGGCGACGGTCTGCCGGGTGACATCGGGCGAGGCGGTGACGGCGGACGTCCCCGACTACACCCTCATGACGGACGGAGGCGGCTACGCGGCGGCACGCGTGATGCCCGTCAACCAGGCCGGGACCGTGACGGTAGCCGTGAGCGCGCCGGCACACCCAGAGGCGGAAGCGCTGACATTCTCGGGAAGCGGCTATCTGCCGAAGATCGACCTGGTCAAGATGTCACCGGGGCCGGCTTACAAGTTCGTCAAGGTGAACTGCGGAACGGGGCGAACGGCGATGTCTCGTCCGTACTTCGATCCCTACAGCGACTTCGGTGCCTTCCCCGGCGAGGCGTGGGAGCAGTTGATGGGGGTCCGGGTGACGGACGCGTCGGGTAACCCGGTGCCGGGTGTCGATGTCAGGCCATGCCTGCTCGGTTTCGGGGGGGAAGACCGGGAATCCGAGGGGATGGTGGAGTTTCTACCCGGCCAAGCCCGGACGAACGACGACGGGCTGGCCTTCATCGCCGTCTGGGTCCAGGAGGAGGCGGCTCCGGACCTCCTTCGGGTGCGGTTCGAGCTGCCGGAATTTGACGCCGGCACGGCGACCCCCTCGCCATTGGGGGTCGACTGGACGCTGCCCGTGGCGTTTCCCGTGGATGCCAGCGGGGTGTCTCAGCAAACAAGTCGGCTGGTTTTCGGCCAGGGACAGATTGCCGTGCCGGGCAAGCCCCTCGCGAGGGATCTCCGCTTCCGGACCAAGTACTACGTGTCGCTCCAGACGACACAGCCGGGAGACCGGCTGGAGCTGATCGAAGGGGTGTATCAGAACTCGTGGATCGACTCGGCGGGGCTGCAAACGCTGCAGTTCTCCCCGGTGACGCAGGAGAGCGAGATGAGTGTGCGCGTTCATCTGGGGCCGGCCCCCCTGCCGCGCCTGATTGGGGCGTGCGGGAAAGACAGAGTCACGACCTGCATCGCCGTCGGGCCGCCGGAGGTGCGGATCGTGCGGGACGATGAAGGCGGATACTGGGTCAGCGACCTCCTGCTGACGGCGGATCCGATCACCATCAACTCGACAGCCCAGACTGAAGGTCCCTTCTTTCGCGCCGAGGCGGCGTTGCCGCTGAATCTCCCGGCGGCGGATGCGAAAGTGCATTTATTCGCACAGGATCGCATGCTCCAGGTGATTGCGGTGGACGGCGCGCAACCGCCGCCCACGAAGGATGTGCCTCTGGAAATGTATGCAACGGCAGGTGACCGATACGCCCTGTACCGCTCGGCGCCCCTGCTGGGCCTGGTCGGACCCAGGTCCATGGCGGTCCGTATCTACGAGGCGGACTTCACGACAACGCCGTCGTCGTCCGGTGGCGGGGACATCGAAGGGCCGCCGGCGGACGCTACGGACGCGCTGGGCGCCAACGTGGTCCGGACCGGGAATCTGATGGGTATCCGGGGGGACTGGGAAGGAGCCGCCGTCGTCTCGGACCTGCCCGTGGGGTCCTGCATCGAGGGGCCGGGCGTGGCTCAGGTGGGCCCGAAGCAAGTGAACGGGTGCGTGAACCTGTGCCGGGGGGAGTCAATCGACCACCTGAAGATCGCCCTGACATTGCCCTCCCAGTACAAGACGAGCGCAGCGCGTTCTGCGCGATTGGACACGGTCGACAAGAACAAGGGTCCCCTCAAGAATGTGGGGGTGTTTAAGTTCGCGGGGAATGAGGGGTGTCCTTTCTTGCTCGGGCCCTATACGTTAACGAAGACAGACCGCCGAAAAGAGATCGTTGGCAGCTTCGTGCCCGTTCCGACACAAGACGACGGTTTCCGCGAGTTTTACATCCTGAACGTCGACACGCCGAGGGTGCATGGAGCAGATAATGCGACAGAACTGGGCGTGCGCGTGGGGCCGCCGATGAGGACGGTGCGGCTGGTCGTCCAGATCGTCGGGAACTCGAGGACGGAGGCGGACGTGAGAAAGGACGTGGCGGTCTGGAACACGATCTGGAAGCAGGCGTGCATCCGGCTTGTTCTGCTGGATGAAGACCTCATCCTGAATCCCAAATATCCTGACGGATCCCTCCCGTTACCTGAAATCACAAGTGAAGCTCAATTCAATGCATACCAGGATCTCGTTAAAGATCCAGCCCGGTCGATAAACGTATTTTACGTCAAAAGTATTGGATCATCTTCAGGGATAGAGGTCGTCGGCAGGACAAATTTGAACTCTCACCAGTACTTTATGCTCAGGGCGGATAAACTAGAACTCATCGCCCCCGTCGGGGCGCACGAACTGGCTCACGCCCTGGGAATCGACACGGAGGAATACGTGGATGTGAGACCGAAGGGCCCCCGTAGTAAGTATTCTCTTCTATATCACACCGGCCAGTTGGCCTACGAATTGACCTTGGACTACGCTCTAATCTGCTACCGGGACGCGCGGGCGAAATAACGAGGAGATTGCCATGAGTGGAAATGTTTTCGTTCGTATCATGATGACGTCGGCGGCGTTTGTCGCCTCGCTTGGGGCGCAGGCCCAACCCTTGAGCCGGGAGGCGATGAGGGCAGAGGTTGAGCGATGGATGAACGAATACCGGGAGACCTTGGGCACGAAAGAGCGGGATCAG
>CAYUME010000036.1:0-15400 GCA_964445475.1 uncultured Planctomycetia bacterium | reverse complement strand
TCAAGGACCAGCTCGTCACGAAGACCTTCCCGCCGGGGAGCGGGTTCACCGTCTCCTACCGGTTCTCGATCGCGGAAAAGGTCCCCAACGGCCTGCAGGCGGTCGTCGAGCGGCCGGACCTCTATGCCATCGCGCTGAACGGGAAGCCGGTCACCGCGGCGCCGGGCGCGTCCTGGCTGGACAAGGCGTTCGGCGTCCTCTATCTCGAGAAGGTCGCGCAGGTGGGCGAGAACGTCCTGGCGCTCAAGGCCTCGCCCTTCACCATCCGCCACGAGATTGAGCCGGTCTTCATCCGCGGCTTCTTCCAACTGCAGGCGACGGAGAACGGATTCGTGATCAACCCCGGCACGAAGCTGGAACTGGGACCGTGGAACCCGCAGGGGTACCCCTTCTACGGGCACGGCATGTACTACCACGAGAGCTTCCAGCTGGACAAGCCGCGGGGACGGTACCGGCTCGCGGTGCCCGACTGGTACGGGAGCACGGCGATGGTCTGGGTGAACGGGAAGGAGGCGGGGTTCCTGGACTCGGCGCCGTGGGAGGTGGACGTGACGCCGCTGGTCAAGGCGGGGGCGAACGACGCGGTGGTGGTGGTCTACGGGACGCTCAAGAACACGCTGGGGCCGTTCCACAACGGCCCGGGGCTGGGGACGGCGTGGCCGGGGATGTTCCAGAAGGGCCCGGCACAAGGCCCGCCGCCAGGGGAGAAATACGCGACGGTGAAGTACGGGCTGTTCAAGCCGTTCGTGCTGAAACAGATCGAATGAGCCGCCACGGCGCCACGGTCAACGGCCGGTGAGAGCGGCGCGGCATGCCGGTGTTCTTGCCGCCGGGGCGCGGGCGATGAGGCGGGAATGCGTCGTCGACGAGCCTCCCGATCGCGATCGTCCCCGGGCACCTCAGCCCGGCGCGCCCGCCCCGCCGTCATCGCCCTCCGGCCAGATCAGATCCGGCAGGGACTCGTCGTCCGGCGCCCGCAGCTGCAGCGTCCCGGCCGGGGTCTCGACCGGCCGGAACGGCCGGATGTCGGTCTGCGCGTCTTCGAAGGCGTACGCCGTCGCGTCGATCTGCGTCCCCAGCCGCGTCCCGTCACGCGTGAATTTGAGCAGCCCGAGGCACGCGCGCGGGAGGTCGATCTCGTCGCGCCGCTCGCCCTGCAGCGGCACCCGCGTGAATGCCGCGTCACCCGGCTTCCATGCGGACCATGCTCCGCCGGCCGGGTCGTACGAGACGAGATAGCTCTCGTCGCCCCAGCCGCTCTCGTTCGAGTACGGGGACACGACCGAGACGAAGATCTCGTCGTCGGCCACGGCGACGTCCTCGATCGACCGCTTCGCGCCGGCGCCGCCGCTGGGCCGGAGCGGGAACCGCACCGGCAGCGCCGACATCCCGACCGCACCGGTCTCCGGGTCGATCACGGCGACGCCGACCGCGTCCTCGTTCGTCCGCCAGTCGCGTTCGGGCGTCGCCCAGCGTGCGTGCACGAAGGCGCACGCCACGCGCGCGGGCGACATCGCGCACGCGTACCAGTGCAGGGCGGTGGTCGCGATCCCCGTCCGGCCCCCGCGCGTGGCGAGGCTGAAGCGGGGCATGGCGGGACGCGTCTGGTTCTCGAGGAAGGGACGGAACGACGTGGGCTCGTCATCGCCGCGACGCCGCTTCAACGGCTCGATCGCGGCAACCTGTTCCGCCGTGAGCGTGACGCGCTCGAGGTTCAGCGCCTCGAGGCCGGCGTCGAGCGCGGCGGTCCAGAGCTCCCCGCCACCCGCGCGGGCGAACATCCTCACGAGGGCGTCCGCCGCGCGCGCCGCGCCGGCGCGGAAGCCGTTGAGCACCTGCGCCGCCGGGTAGACGATGGCGGGACGCGGGTGGTCCAGCAGGGCCGCCACACGCGTGATTTCGTCGTCGGTCATCGTTCGCCCCGTCTCTTGGAACCGCTGGACGCTGAAGGGCGCGCTCTCGATCGCGCCAAGGGCCTCGTCGCGGAACGACATGCATTCGAGGAATGTCAGCGTCCACAGCGGGTCGGGCAGCTCGATCAACGACTCCAGGATGCCCGTGTACAGGGGCGCGTCCGCGACGAGCCGCGCAAACCGGTCCGCCGCCCCGTCGCGCATCGACGGGGGCACCTCGAGCGCCATGAGGGCCTCGCACACGTACCGCTTCTCGCCGGGCCAGGCGATCAGCAGCCCCTCGACGAGCCACGGCAGCAGTTCCGCGCGCCCCGCGACGATGGCGCGCCACAGCACGGCCGGCGCGAGATCATAGACATCCCGCGCGCCGCCAGCCGTCACGAGGTCGCGCGAGCCCGCGAGCTCCGGCACATCGAGGCTCGCGGGGCGCTCGCCGAGCGCCTCGCGAACGGCCCGCTTGAACCCGGCGCCGAAATTGCCGGTGATGAGCGTCCAGTCCATGACGCGCGCCGCCAGCGACGCCGCCTCGGACAGCGCGTCGCCTCCCAGCTCGCCTTCCGTGGCGCGCCGGAACAGGTCGATCGTCGACGCGATGCCCGCCTTCTTCGCCATGCGACGCGCCCCCCCGTCCCGGAGCGGGATCCCCAACACCCGTTTCAAGCCCGGCCGGATGCCGCCGCGGTCCGCCGTGAGCGCACCCTCCCGTCACAGCCGGGATCCGGCCCGCGCATCAGCCCGGCACGATGGCGCCGTGCGCGCGGAGGACCTGGCGCAGGTCGGCGAGCGCGAGCTGGCCCGGCGTCGTGCCGGCCTGGGCGGCCATCGCGGCTGCCGCGCCCGCGGCCTGTCCCATGGCCATGCACGAGGCCTGGACGCGCAGTCCCGAGTTTGCGAGCCGGTCGCTCGAGACGCAGCGGCCCGCCGCCAGCAGGTTCCGGCTGCCCTTCGGGATCAGCGCCTTGAGCGGGATCGTCACCACCGTGCCCTCGGTCAGGTGCTGCGGCTTGACGCCCTTCTCGGTGTGGAGGTCGATCGGATAGTACATGCAGGCCACGGCATCCTCGAAGACGCGACCGCCCGCGTAGTCGTCCCGGGTGATGAGCGTCTCGCCATCGATGCGATACGTTTCGCGGCTGTTCGTCTCCGGCTGGAGGTAGAGCAGTCTCACGTCCTTGCCATCGGGCCTCTGTTTGAGCTGGCGGAAGGCCTCCAGAAACGCCTTGCGGCCCTGCACGTTCGCGCGGGTGTGCGACTCGGAGGTCGACACGTCGGCGTCCAGGACGTAGCGCTGGTGCTTGAAGCCGGGGCCGTGCTTCCAGCCGCTGGGCTGGGTGAGCGTGAAGACGATCGAGCCCGGTTGGCGAGCCTTGTCGCGCAGGCGGGCGAAGCCGGCGAGGCCCACGACGGATGCGCTGGCGGTGCAGTCCACGACCTGCCGGCAGAGGATCCTGACGCGCACGCCCTTGCCCGCGCAGCGGACGGCCCAGCCGTCCTCGCGCCGCTCGACGGCTTGCGGCGACTCGTAGTAGCGCAACTGAACGCCGGCCTGCACGCAGGCCTCCTCCGCCAGCGCGGCGTACAGGCCGCCATTGAGGGGCACCTGGAAGCGCGGATGGCTGCGCATGTTCGCGCCGGTGGACTGCGCGAAGTCGGGGAGCGGGTCGCCCTGCAGCTCGACGGCCTT
Organism: uncultured Planctomycetia bacterium; assembly: GCA_964445475.1. Classification (GTDB taxonomy): domain Bacteria; phylum Planctomycetota; class MHYJ01; order CAYUME01; family CAYUME01; genus CAYUME01. The sequence goes on along the minus strand of CAYUME010000036.1, from coordinate 11,803 downwards.
GCGGACCAGCTCGAACCCGATGCCGGCGACGACCGGCTTGCCCCACGCGTAGAAGAGCCCGGGCCACTCGACGCCGCCGGTGGTCATGGTGCCGCCAAGCTGGCTGCCGGCTTCGACGAGGAGGGTCTTCGCGCCCAGTCGCCCGGCCTGGAGGGCGGCGATGGCGCCGGCTGTGCCGCCGCCCACCACCAGCACGTCGGCATGGAGTTCCTTCTCGTCCGCCGGCGTCTGCTCCGCGGCGGGCTCGTCAGACGAGGCGACTCCGGCGAAGACGGCCGCGGCGGCCATGCCGCCGAGGAACTCGCGGCGCGGGTTGGTTGGCGCGGGCATGAGGTCCTCCTGCCGACTCGGCGAATCGCCGTTGCGCGATCGGGACGACGCACTCAAACACCGGCCGACGCACACGCCGACCCCGGCCGGTGGAGGATCATCGGCTCCGGGGGGCGACCGGATTCTCCGACACGGTGCGCAGGGCCTGTTCCAGCAGCGCGAACGGCCGGCCCGTGTCGATCGAGTGAATCCGAACCACCTCCCCGTGGTTGCGCGCGGTGTCGTACATCAGGTCGTCGGTCACGCCGGGTGCCTGCACGCGTTCCCACGTGACGCAATCCGGGTCCACCAGCGCCGCCGTGTCGCCGAGATCGAAGACGGCCTTGCCCCTGGACTGTTCGTCCCGGTCCGGGAACCTGGCCTTGTGGATGTCCGCGAGGTATCGTCCCAGCGGCCCGATGCCGCCGTATCGGCGCTCCGACGCATCCGCCCGGAGATGCAGGTCCGTCCCGGTGTCGAAGAGGACGAGGCGTGACGGGATCTCGAAGATCCGACGCGTCGCCTCCGGGTCGTTCTTGGCGTTGAAGTTCCGGCACCGCGTGGGCCACTCCGAGCGGACATGCCAGAAGACCACCATGCGCTCCGCGATCTTCGGCTCCCTGCGCAGCGCCACCACGGCGTCGGTGGCCGGCCCGAGAAGCACGAGCCAGAGCGGGTCTTCCGGGGTGGAGGCCATCGCCCGCTCGATGATGAAGTCAATCCCGTCGGAGGTCGGATGCTCCGCCCCGGCGACCAGCCGGTCGACCCCGCGTCTGACGGGAATCGTTTCAGCCCGGCCGGCTTTCTCCAGAACGCGGACGGCCTCGGCCTGCGACTTGTCGATGCCCTTCGCTCCGCCGCCGGCCTGGCCGAAATGCGCGGCGACCAGGCCCTCGATCCGGAGACGCCCGGGGAAGCCAAGGGCTGCGGCCAGCGCGTGCTGGTCGTCGATCTCGTTGGCCGTGTCCGTGTCGATGATCACCCGCAGCGCTCCCGCGGGCGGCGGCCAGGGCGCGGCCGGACGCACGGCACCCCCCGGCGTTGCGGGAGCGGAAGCCGGGGCTTCCGAGGCGGTCGTCGCCCCCGCGGCGGGCGCGTGCATCATGAGCACCGTGAGCGTCTTTCGCGTCGCATCGAGGTCCTTGACGTAAGCGTAGGCGCGGTTCCGGGCGGGGGTCTCGGTCCACGCGATACGATCCGGATCGCCGACCTGGATATCCCCCGATGCGGAGAGGTCGAACAGGTCCCGGGCCGATGGCCGCGCGGCGTATAGGACGCGCAGTTGATCCCATGTGGGGCGGTCCAGATCGGACTTGCCGCGGAAGTACGCCTCGTAACTGCGGCGGATTATATGGTTGACGGGCGCATCCTTGTAACACGAGCCGATTTTGAGCTTGTTGCCGCTGCCGCCGGCGAAGACCGTGGGGAGCGTATCCGGCAGCAGCTCCAGCTCCCGCTTGGCGGCGGGGATGTCCATCCGGTAGTTCCAGCCGCATCGGCCTTTCGGCAGGCCGCCGTCGCCGTTGCCGCCCGCCGCGTAGAGCTTCACCTTCTGCCGGACCAGCTCGATGCCGCTTAACGGGCTGTGCGTGTCGGGTTTCGACTCGAGCAGCCGGCGGATGTTCGTCGCCGGCCCAACCGCAACCAGCGTCACGCTGTGGTCGGGTTGCGCGGCGAGAATCCGGCGGTAGAGCGCCGCGGCATCCGGCGCCGACGCGGCATCCAGGTCGTGCGGGTAATCCCGGACAACGTCCGCCATGTACGTGTCCCGGCGGAACGGCGCCCCTTCCTTGATGGTGCCGAGCGGGAGATCGGGACGGCCGAACCACGTGTTGATCGCATCGGTGTAGGGGACGGTGTTTTCATGGCCGTTCACCACACCGATGCCGAGAATCCCGATTTCACCGGCATCGGCCAGTGCGTGCAGGACGGCCATCGCGCCGGCGTCGTCGATGTCGCCGCCGATGTCCGTGTCGAAGAGAATCCGCTCGCCGGAGCCAGCCACAGGGCACGCGGCAAGCAGCACGACCACGCAGAGCCATGCAATTCGCATCCTGCGCTCCCTTCCCGCAACGCCCCCGAACGGCGGCGCACGCCGTTCGGCCTGGCGGTTCCCCTACTTCGCCAGCACCTTGTCGACCCTGGGCGCCCGGATGCGGGCGGGTTGTGGCAGGCCGGAGCCGACGAGGGGGCGGCAGTAGGCGTAGAAGGCGTCGGTCACGTGGTTCCCTTCGGCGTTGATGAACTCCGCCGGCATGTGCCGGGTCTTGCCGGCGATCTCCTCGAGCTTCGTGATCCGGTAGTCCACCGAGTAGTTCCCCGTCCGGTGGATCGTCACCGACCCGTCGATGTTGTGCCAGCAGGCGTACTGGACGGCGCGCTCGCCCACCTCGCGGGCCTCGAGCTGGTCCACGTCCGAGACGCACCCCATGAAGGAGCGCTGCAGGTACCCGAAGGTGTCGGATCGGACGCGCTTGATCTTGGTGTTCTTCTTCACGTAGTCGCCGAGCAGGTCGCCGAGCGCCCCGGTCCCGGAGAGCTGGACGTTGCCGTGCGCGTCCTTCTCGACCGCGCCGCCGGAGGCGGCGGCCAGCTGGGCGATGATCGGCTTGCCGGAGGCGTCGGAGATCCCCTCGGAGACGGCGATGACGCAGCGGCCGTGCTGGGCGTAGACCGTCTGGACGTCCTCGACGAACCGCTTCGGGTCGAAGGCGCGCTCGGGGACGTAGACGAGGTGCGGGCCGTCGTCCGGGTACTTCTTCGCGATCGCGGAGGAGGCGGTGAGGAAGCCCGCGTGCCGCCCCATGATGACGGCGATGTAGACGCCGGGGAGGGCGAGGTTGTCGAGGTTGACGCCCATGAAGGCGCTGGCGACGAAGCGCGCCGCCGAGCCGAAGCCGGGCGTGTGGTCGTTGATCACGAGGTCGTTGTCGATCGTCTTCGGGACGTGGATCGCCCGGAACTCGTAGCCCGCCTTCTCCGCCTCCTTGTTGACGATCCGGACGGTGTCGGACGAGTCGTTCCCCCCGATGTAGTAGAAGTACCGGACCTCGTGGGCCTTCATGACCTTGAACATCTCCTGGCAGTACTTCTCGTCCGGCTTGTCCCGCGTGGAGCGCATGGCGCTGGCGGGGGTGTCGGCGACCTGCTCGAGGTTGTTGGTCGTCTCCTGCGTCAGGTCGAGGAAGTCCTCGTTGACGATCCCGCGGACGCCGTTGAGGGCCCCGTAGACGCGGGTGACCTGGGGGAACTTGCGGGACTCGAGGACGACGCCGACCAGACTCTGGTTGATGACGGCCGTGGGGCCGCCGCCTTGCGCGACGAGGGCCTTCCCGACGAGCGTGCCCATGCGATCCTCCCGGGGTTGGATGAAACGGGACCGGAACGGAGTGAGAGATTGTACGGAACGGGGGGTGGAAGTCAACGAACCGGTGGGGGCGGACGGGGGGCGCGCCCCGGGCGGCGTTCCGGCGTTCCGCGTCGGGGGAAGCGGGACGACGCGGCGAGACGCCCCGCCGCGTGCCCCCGAACGGGGCACGCGCTCCGATCCGGGCGACCACCAGGGTCGCCCCTCGTCCGGGACGGCCCCGCACAGCAAAAAGCCCCCTCCGGCCTCGCGGCCGGAGGGGGCTCCTTTCGCCTCAACGGCCGGTTACAGGTTGATCCAGGCGCCGCCCTGGCTGCTGCTCTCGACGCACTTCGAGATGAAGCGAATGCCCATCACGCCGTCGTCGACGTTGGCGTACTTCGCCCCGTCGCAGCTGAACGGCTTCTTGTCGAGGTACGCGCGGACGTCCGCCTCGAAGCAGCGGTGCAGGCGCGCGAAGGCGTCGTGGAACGCCTCGCCGTGGCCGGGCGGGATGGTCGGCTCGGCCATCAGGTCCTTCGGCAGATCCTTCATGAACCCGTCGTTGGCCTGGACGCAGCCGCGCCAGTAGACCAGGTCGGGCTTGCCGGGGAGGTGGATGACCAGCTTCTCCGGGTCCTCCTGCTCCCACCGCAACGTACCCTTCGTGCCGTTGACCTCGATCCCGAGGCCGTTCTTGTGGCCGATGCAGATCTGGCTGGCGCGGATGAGGGCCTTGGCGCCGTTGTTCAGGTCGGCGTAGACGGTGAAGTGGTCGTCCAGCTTCCGGTTCTGGACGAAGACCTCGAGGTGGGCCTGGAGGCGCTTGACCTCGAGCCCGGTGACGTAGCGGAGCTGCATCAGCGCGTGCGTCCCGATGTCGCCGCCGCAGCCGCTGGCTCCGGCCCGCTTGGGGTCGACGCGCCACTCGGCCTGCATCACGCCCTTGTCCTCCGTCCGCTCGAAGAGCCAGCCCTGGATGTAGTACGCGTCGACCCAGCGGACCTCGCCGAGGAGGCCGGAGCGGACGATGTGGCGGGAGAGGCGGCTCGACCAGTGGCCGAGGTAGGTGTGGGCGACGCCGAAGGGGATGTTCTTCGACTTGGCGAGCTTCGCGAGCGTCTCGGACTCCTCCAGCGTGACCGTGAGGGGCTTCTCGCAGAAGACGGGGATGCCCGCCTCGAGGAGCTTCTTCGCCGGGTCGAAGTGGACGAAGTTGGGCGTCACGATCAGCGCGTAGTCGATCCGCTCGCCGACGGGCTTCTTCGACTCGGCGGCGATCATCTCGTCGTAGCTCGTGTAGCCCTGGATCGGGTAGGGCCAGCTCTCGGCCTCCTTCATCGCGACCGCGGGGTCGGGATGGAGCGCGGCGCAGGTGACGCGGCGGGTCCCGTCGAAGTGGATCGCCTTCTGGTGCGGGTGGACGATGAACGCGCCGCCGCCGCCGCCCACGAGACCGACCTTCAAGGGTCGAAGCGACATGATGCACCTCCTGTCAAAGGATGCCGGGAATGCGCCGCCCAAGCACGGAATGTGACTACATAGGGCATCGGGGGGGGGGTTGTCAAGGAATGTGAACTGCGAATTGAAGCGCGGACATGCGGCGGGACTGCGGCTCCGGCGGCTGCGGCGGGGGGCGCCGGGGTCAGCCGACCCGGACCCGCACGCAGGTCGTCGTGGCGGTCCGGATCCCGCGCAGGCGGTCCTCGTACGCCCGGTCGTCGAGGGGGCGGCCGGCCCGGAGGGCGTCGGTGAGGCAGAACCAGAGGACGGACATGATGCGGTGGACGCAGGCGTTGCGGCGGTCGAGCCGGTCGCCGGCGGCGGCCAGGATGTGGGCCACGGTCCCGGGCTTCCCGTCCTGGGCCTGCCGCTCGACCAGGTCGTGGAGGTGCACGTGGAGGAAGGGGTTCCGGTCCGGGTCGGCCTCGGCGGAGATCGGGACGCGCGCCTGGCCGTCCCAGAACCGCTGCCACGCCGGGTGGGCCAGGAGGAGGGAGGCGATGCGGTGCTCGTCGGGGGAGAGGGGGCCGTTGGACCGGAGGACGCCCCAGACGTGGAGGACACGGGCCTCGGCGGTGCGCAGGTACGTCTGTCGGTGGTTCACCATGGCGCGTCGCCTTCCCTGGTGACGCACCCACCTTACCGAAAACCGGGAAAGGACGCCAGCCGGAAATTCGCCCCCGACTCCGGGCTTTCGGGTCGCTGCGACGCGGCGGAAAAACCGGGTTGACAACGCAGGCGGGGTCGTTCAACCGCGGCATCCGGCGCGGCGGCCGCTGGCCGCGCCGGACGCCGCCATGCGAGCCCCGCAGGGAGGAGCGAATCCCGGCGGGACGAGCGTCACGACTTCACCAGCTTCGCCAGGGCCTCGTACCGGTCCTTCACGGCGCCGTACATCGTCCGGAAGAAGCCGTAGTACTCGTCGTAGACGACGACCTGACGGGGGTCGGGCTCCCAGCGCTTGACGACGCGGATGGTGGCGTCGCAGGCCTCGGGAACGGACTGGAAGGCGCCGGTGCCGACGGCGGCCAGCAGCGCCGCGCCGAAGGCCGGCCCCTCGTTCACGTTGATCGTCACCACCGGCGCGTTAAAGATGTCGGCCTGCATCTGGCACCAGAAGGGGGACTTCGCCCCGCCGCCGCTGGCGCGGATCTCGCGGACGGGGATGTTGAGCAGCCCCATCAGCTCCAGCGAGTCGCGCAGCCCGAAGGTGACGCCCTCCATGACGGCGCGCGTGAGGTGCGGGCGGGCGTGGCGCGCGTGGAGGCCGAAGAAGACGGCACGGGCGCTCGGATCGGGGTAGGGCGTCCGCTCGCCCATCAGGTACGGCAGGAAGACCAGCCCCTCGCAGCCGGGCGGGGCCTTCTTCGCCTCGGCGGTCATCAGCTCGTACGGGTCGACCCGCTTCTTCTTCGCGGCGGCCACCAGGTCGCCGTTGAGCGCGTCGCGGTACCAGCGGAAGGAGCCGCCGGCGGAGAGCATGACGCCCATGCAGTGCCAGGCGCCGGGGACGCCGTGGCAGAAGGTGTGGAGGCGCCCCTGGCTGTCGACGTTCGGCTCCTTCGCGTAGGCGAACATCACGCCGGAGGTGCCGAGGGAGGAGGAGATGACGCCCTCGCGGGTGATGCCGTTCCCGACGCCGCCCGCCGCCTGGTCGCCGGCGCCGGCCACCACGGGCGTGCCGACCGCCAGCCCCGCCGCCTTCGCCCCGGCGGGGGTCACCCGCCCGGAGACCTCGGGGGACTCCATCGACGCCGGCAGGATGTCGCGCCGGATCCCGAGCCGGTCGAGCACGGCGTTGGACCAGGTCCGGTTCTTCACGTCGAAGAGCAGGGTCCCCGACGCGTCGGCCACGTCGATCGCGTACTCGCCGGTCAGCCGGAAGCGGATGTAGTCCTTGGGAAGGAGGAGCTTCCGGACGCGCTCGTAGTTCCGCGGCTCCTGGTTGCGGAGCCAGAGGACCTTCGGCGCGGTGAAGCCGGTGAGGGCCTGGTTGCCGGTGAGGCTCAACAGCTCCGGGAGCCCGCCCACGCGCCGGGTGATCTCGTCGCACTCCGCCGCGGTCCGCTGGTCGCACCAGAGGAGCGCCGGGCGGATGACCGCGTTGTCCTTGTCGAGGAAGACGGAGCCGTGCATCTGGCCGGTGAGGCCGACGCCGGTGATCTCCTCGGCTTTCGCCTTCGCCTGCTTCCGGACAAGGCCGATCGCCTTGATCGCCGCCTTCCACCACGCCTCGGGCTCCTGCTCGGCCCACCCCGGCTTCGGGGTGAGGAGCGGGTACTCGACGAGGGCGGAGGTGACCACCTTGCCGGCGCGGTCGATCAGGATGGCCTTGAGTCCGGACGTCCCGACGTCGATGCCGAGGAGATAGCTCTTCTTCGTGCTCATGGGCTCCGCTTCACCAAGAAGGGGGACTCGGATACGGGAAGACGGGAACGGGATGCATTATCGCGAAGGGCGTAAGGGCGGCAAGCAATTTCGGGTCCCGGGCGAGCGCCGAACACGCCCGTCGCTCGCCCCGCGCCTCGGACACGGGACTAGAAGCCGGGCGCCCAGAGGTACATCATGCGCGCGCTGCCGTCGGCCAGCCGGGACGCGAGGCGGTCGAGGGCGGCGAGCCCCGGCACGGCGGGCGCGGCGGCCCGCACCCCGACCAGGTCCCAGAGGCCCGCCGGCCGCTCGTAGCGGACCACCTTGGCGCCCGGGGCCTTCGCCCGCTTCCGCGCCTCCTCGAAGGCGTCGTCGAGGAACCCGATCCCGTCGACCAGCTTCCCCTCGAGCGCCTTCTCCGCGATCATCACGCCGCCGTCGGCGAGCGGCCGGAGCGCCTCCTCCGTCAGCCCGCGCCCCTTCCGCCCCTCCAGCACGACCTCGAGGAACTGCCCGTACATCGTGTCGATCATCCCCTGGAAGCGCTTCCGCTCCTCCTCGGTGAGCGTCCGGAAGGGCGAGCCGGCGTCCTTGGCCGGCGCCGACTTGACCGTCTCCATCCGCACCCCCACCTGCTCGGCCAGCTTCTCGACGTTGGCCAGCTGCATGATGACGCCGATGCTCCCGGTCACCGTCGACCGCTGGGCGAGGATCCAGTCGGCGGGGGCGGCGATGTAATAGCCCCCCGACGCGGCCAGGTCCCGCATCGAGACGACGATCGGGACGCCGGGCCGCGCCTTCCGGAACGCCTGGATCCGGTGGTGGATCCGGTCGCAGTCGGAGATCCCCCCGCCGGGGCTGTCGATGTCCAGGACGACCCCCTTCACCGCGGTGTCCTCCTCGGCGAGCCGCAGCGCCTCGAGGGTCGACCGGACCGGGTCGGACCCGCCCCACGGCGAGGACGCCCCCTCGATCAGAAGCCCGTGGACGGGGACGTGCAGGATCTTTTCGTGGGCGGTGATGCTGCCCTCGACAAGCGTCTCGCGGACGGACGGGCCGCTCGTGACCCCGAACAGGAGGGCGGCCAGGAGGACGAGATTGACGAAGGCGCTGCCGAGCAGGAGGGCGAGCAGCACCCAGGCCACCCAGTGGGTGTGCCGCCGGACGTGGCGGCGGGTGTCGGGCACCTGCCCGTGGGTCGTCGACGGCGAATCTCCGCTCATGGGGGGACCTCCAACGGAAAGAGCCGGGGACATCACGCCGGCACGGGAAATCGGTGTATCACACGGGGGAAGCGTCGACAACCAAAAGGCGCCCCCCCTCTGTACGCTCCACGCTGCACGCTCGACGCTCGACGCACTACGCTCTACCTCATTCCCCTCTCGGCTGATACCCGCACCACGGGTCCGTCTGCAAGAAGTCCCCCGTGAGCGCGTACGCCCGCGACCGCGATCCGCCGCAGATCCGCCGGTACTCGCACCGCCCGCACCGCCCCTTCAGCCGGTCGGGCGACCGGAGCGTGCGGAAGAGGTCGCTGTCGCGGTAGATGTCGGCCAGGATGGCGCCCCGCACGTTCCCGCCGGAGACGGGGAGGAATCCGCTCGGGAAGATCCCGCCCGTGTGGGAGACGAAGCAGAACCCGTTGCCGGCATTCACGCCGCGCGGGGCGAGGCCGACCGAATGGCCGGGCCCTTCGGAGCGGGTGAGGATCGACGGCATCGGCATGCCGGGATGCGCCCCCGCCGCCCCCCCCTCGCGCTGGGCGACGTAGCGCCGGTAGTGCGGCGCCTCGGTCACCTTGACGATGAAGTCGCCCTTCCGCTGCACGCGCCAGATCACCTCGAAGAGGTCCTCGCACTGCGCGGGCGTCAATCCTTTCAGCAGGGTCCCGCGCCCCATCGGCACGAGGAAGAAGACCTCCCAGAAGACGATGCCGGCCCCCTGCACGAACGCGGCCATCGCCTCGAGGGCCGGCGCGGTCTCTCCGCAGACGGTGGTGTTGATCTGGAGGGGGATCCCGAGCGCGTGGGCCCATTCGATCGCGGCCATCGTCTTCGCCTGGGCGCCGGGGACGCCGCGGAAGGCGTCGTGGCGCTCCGCATCGGGGAAGTCGAGGCTGAAGGCGACCTGGTCGACGCCGGCGTCCTTCAGGCGCGCCAGGAGGTCGCGGGTGAGACAGTCGGTGGCGGCGGGGATGGTGGCGGTGCGCAGGCCCGCCTCCTTTCCGGCGCGGATGAGCTCGCAGAGGTCGGGCCGGTTGACGGGATCGCCGCCGGTGAAGATGAGGATCGGGGTCCCCATCGCCGCGGTCTCGCGCACGACGCGGAGCCCCTCCTCGGTCGTCAGCTCCTGCGGGTCGCGGCCGGGCTGGGCCGAAGCACGGCAGTGCCGGCAAACGAGGGCGCAGGACTGGGTGGTCTCCCAGATGACAAGGAAGGGGGCCTGGTTGAAGTCGACCTGCTTCATCGGCGTCGCGGTATCCGGCCAAAGAAGGCCCTGCGCGGCCGGACGATTGTACCAGATCCCGGCCGCCCAGGAGAACGGGAGAACGCACCGCTCACGCCGGCGGTTCCCGGCGCTCCCCCGACCACCACGCCGGGTTCATCGGCCGGACGTCCGGGTCGAGGAAGACGGCGTACCCGTGCCAGAGCAGCAGCGTTGCGAGCGCCAGCACGGCCTCCCAGAAGTGGATCGTCTGCGCCATCTCGATCGTCCAGAGCCGGAAGTGAGCGAGGCTGAAGTCGACAACGAGGAGCGGCAGGCCGGTCAGCGTCATGACCGCCGCCCCCCAGACCATGGCCCAGTACTCCGCCTTTTCCGCGTAGCTGAAGTGCGGCAGCGGGGAACCGGGCGGGGCGCCGCGAACGCCCCCGGTCAACGCCCGCCGGGCGTCCCGGAAATCCCGCCGGCGCGGCCAGAGCAGGCGCAGCTGGCCCCGACCGCGCCGGGTCAGCAGCATGTAAGGAAGGTGGTAGGCAACGAGTCCCGCAAAGACCGCCGCCGCCCCCCGGTGCGCCAACCGCCGCGCCCCGGCCGCATCCGGAAACGCCCGGAAGGGCCATGCGAGCGGCGACTCGGGGAACGCCAGCGCAAAGCCGCTGACCGCGAGCATCAGGAAGCTCAGCGCCAGGACCGCGTGCTGGATGCGCTCGTTCGCGGAAAGTCGGGGCGTCGGTCCCCCCGCCTCGCGCGCTAATGCCGCCCGGCCCCCCGCTTTCATGCGGAGATCCAGGACATGGTGCATCACCATGAGGACCGCCAGCAGGCCGATCAGCCCGATGTAGGCCGACCGCACGACGCCGACGACCGCGCGCGACGGCCGGCCCGGCGTCACGTGGACCGTCCCGCGCACGAAGCGCGTCGGCACCTCGTCGTGGCACCCCCCGCACGTCTTCGCGTGGCAGGCCCCGCACGTCCGTCCGAGGTTCTTCCGGTGGACCGTCGAGCGCGGATCGTCCGACGGCAGGATGCGGTGGCTGCCGTGGCAGGACCCGCAGTCCGCCACGCGATCGTCGCCGAGGCGGAGGGCGAGGCCGTGATAGGACTCCCGGAAGGAGGGGACTCGGTCCGCCTTGAGCCGGAAGGCGGCGGTGACGCGCTCGGCGGCGTGGCAGGCGGAACAGGTCGCGACGACGTCCGCGCCGCCCCGCCCCGGCCGGAGGTCGTGGGCCCCGTGGCAGTCCGTGCAGACCGGCGCGTCGGGCACGCCCCGCGCCGCCGCCTGCCCGTGGACCCCCTCCTCGAAGCCGGCCCTCGCGTCCGGATGGCAGGCACCGCAGGTCTTCGCCACGCTCGCGCGGTGCGCCCGGGAGGCGGGGAGTCGCGAGGGGTCGATGACGTGGCTGCCGTGGCAGTCGGCGCAGGTTGCGGACTCGGTCGACTTTCCGGGCGCGGGGGCGTGGTGTACGCTCCCGCGGAAGCGGTCGCCCACGCCCGGGTGGAGCCCATCGTGGCACGTCCCGCAGGTCTCCGAGACGCGCTGCCGGCTTGCGGGCGAGGCCGGGTCGGCGGCCTTGCGGACGGCGTGCGCGGCCGGCTCGTGGCAGGCCCGGCATGTCACGGGCGCCGATCCCGGGGCCGCCGACGCCGCGAGGGCCTCAGCCAGGGCCGTCGTATGGCTCGCCCCCGCCATGCGGTCGACCGTGTCGCCGTGGCAGACGTCGCAGGCGACGGGCTCCTTCTTGTTGCAGGGGGGCTCGACGCCGGGGTGGCACTCGGCGCAGGCCAGCTCGGCATGGCCGGCGCCGGCGGGGAGTGCGACGCGCGGGGCCTTCG
>CAYUME010000035.1:0-15539 GCA_964445475.1 uncultured Planctomycetia bacterium | reverse complement strand
TCGACGGTGCCGACACGAAGCCCGCCGGCGAGGGCCGGAAGGTGCTGGAGGAGCAGGGGCTCCGGGTCTCGGACAAGGACGGCCTGGCGGCGGTCACTTGCCCCGACGGGACGCGCCTGGAGCTCGGGGGGCGGACCGTCGTCCGGTTCGCGGCGGCCCCGGGCGGCGACCGCCTCGTCCGGCTCGACGCGGGGACGCTGACGGTCGACGTCGCCCGCCAGCCCGCCGGCCGTCGCCGGATCTTCCTGACGCCGCACGCCCGCGCCGAGGTCCTGGGGACGCGCCTCGCGCTCTCGGTGGAGGCCGACACGACGACGCTGGACGTCGAGGCGGGCCGCGTGCGGCTCGTCCGCCTCGCCGACGACGCCGCCGTCGAGGTTGGCGCGGGCCATGCCGCCACCGCCGGGCCGGGCGATCCGCCCGTCGCGAGGCCGGTCCCCGCCGTGACGGGCTTCACGCTCGTCGACGCCGACACCGACCGCGACATCGGCCCGCTCCGGGACGGCGCCGTGCTCGACCTCGCCCGGCTGCCGACGAAGAACCTGAACATCCGCGCGGAGACGCGGCCGGGGAAGGTCGGCTGCGTCCGGTTCGTCCTCGACGACGGCACCGTCGACCGGATCGAGAAGGGAACGACCGGCCCGCTCTACTCGCTGGCCGGCGACTTGCACGGGGACTACAAGGGGTGGACGCCCGCCCCCGGCCGGCACGTCCTGACGGCGACGCCCTACGCGTCACCCGAGGGGCGCGGCCACGCGGGACGGGCGGCCACGCTCGCGTTCACCGTCGTGGGCAATCGGTAATCCCCCCGAAAAACCGGCAGGAGCCGGGGTGGGGATACCCTGTCCCGAGGGGGATGCCGCTCGCGTCGCGACACGAACGTCCAGGACCGGGAACGAGAACGCGTACGAGTACGACAGGCCCATCAGGAGCCTCGACCATGAAGACGGTCCATCGCGCGTCCGCGGCGACCGGAACGCTGCTGCTGGTCTTTGCGCTGGTCGCCCCGCTCGCGTCGGGCGCCACCGCCGTCGGGCTCTGGGACCGGTTCGAGGCGTCGGTCCAAAACACGAAGAGCTACGGCGATCCCTATCGGGACGTGACCCTGAACGTCACCTACACGCGACCGGGCGGGGGCACGGTGAGCTTCTGGGGCTTCTACGACGGCGGGACGACATGGAAGCTCCGCTTCATGCCCGACCGGACCGGCACCTGGAGCTACAGCGCCTCCTTCTCGGACGGCCGGCCCGGCGCGAGCGGGACCTTCGACTGCGTCGCCTCCGACCTCCCCGGCCTGATCGGGAAGAACGAGACGAATCCGATGTGGTTCGGCTACCGCGGCGGCCATCGCCTCCTCCTCCGCAGCTTCCACGTCGGGGACCGCTTCTTCGCGGCGAACTGGGACGATCCCGCGAACCCGGGCGACGGGGAGAAGCGGAAAGCCTTCCTCGACTGGGCGCAGGGGAAGGGCTACAACATGCTCTCGATCGCCAGCCACTTCCTCAACCGCGAGACCAGCGGCCGCGGTCTCGGCTGGGACACGCCGGACCTCTGGGACGGCCCCTCGCGCAGCCTGAAGGCCGCCGAGTACGGGAAGCTGGAGCGGATCCTCGACGACCTCGCCGCGCGGAAGCTGATCGTCTGGGGATTCGCCGGATTCTTTGGCCAGAGCGCGGACTTCCCCACCGACCGCGCCGACCAGGAACTGTACGTCCGCTACACGCTGGCGCGCCTCGGCCCCTACGGGAACCTCCTCTTCAACGTCGCCGGCCCCGAGCCGCTGCTCGTCCCCGCCAAATTCCAGAACGCCATGGCCGCCGCCGATATCGACCGGCTGGGCACGCTCGTCCGGGACCTCGACGTCTTCGGCCACCTCGTCACCTGCCACAACAAGACGGGAAACGACGCCTTCAAGGACAAGGCGTGGTCCGGCTACGGGACCCTCCAGGGGCCCAAGACCACGAGCCGGAGCACGCTGAGCGCCGGCCTGCTCGCGAACCACCACGCGAGCAAGCCGCTGTACGCGCACGAGACGCTCTGGGAGGGCAACCAGAACCATCCGAGCTACAGCGCGACCGACATCCGCAAGAACGCCTACGTCATCACCCTGTCGGCGGCGACCCTCAACTTCGCCGACAACAGCGGGGACAGCTCCTCCGGCTTCTCCGGATCCCTGGACCCGTCGGACGCGAACAGCGGGGTATCGTACGACGGTCACGCGATCATCAAGAAGGTCTGGGACTTCTTCGAGACCGTCCCCTTCCACTCCATGAGCCCCCGCCAGGACCTCGTGAGCGCGGGCTACTGCCTGGCGAAGCCGGGCGAGCGGTACCTGGTCTACCTGGAGTCCCGCGGGACGGTGAACGTGGCGGTCACGGGGGGACCCTACGCCGTCGAGTGGATCAACGCCCAAAACACGGCGGATCGCCGGACCGGCGGGACGACCGCCGACGGCCAGGGCCTCACCACGCCCGCCGCCGGCGACGACTGGCTCCTTTCCCTCACGGCGGGCCGGACCTCGAAGCACGTCCTGGACGTCGACGGCGCGCGCATCCTGCTCAACGGCCGGGAGATCAAGGTCATCGGCCTGCGCTGCTCGAACGCCCTGGTCTCGGACGCGAATACGGACCAGCTCATCGGCCATCTCGACACGTTCAAGTCCTACGGCGTCAACACCGTCAGCGTCTTCTTCATGGGATCCCGGTTCGGCGACGTGAAGGGGTACAACCCCGACGCGACGTTGAATCCCACCTGCGCCGGGCGGATGGCCCGCATCATCGAGGCCGCCGACGACCGCGGGATGATCGTCCTCGTCGGCTGCCTCTACTGGAGCACCTCCACGGCCAACGACGACCTGGGGGGGTGGACCCAGGCGGACGCGAACCGCGCGATCGCCAACACCGTCCGGTGGCTCAAGGACCACGACTACCGGAACGTCTTCGTGGACGTCGACAACGAGGGCATGGCCCACGACGCGACCGGCTGGAGCATCGCGCAGATGATCGACGCCGGCCACGCCGTCGATCCCGACTGCCTCCTCGCCTACAACGACAGCGACCCGGCTCCCGCCAACGCCGACCTCTGCATCCACCACAGCCCGAAGGTGACCGGAAAGCCGTGGCTCCAGAGCGAGGGGACGCCCACCAACGCGCCGGGCGGCTACTGGGGCTCCTACAGCAAGCTCGACGGCTACTACAACTATATCCGAATCGGACGCTACACGGCCGACATGAAGACGAACCAGATCAGCCAGACGAACGGCGACATCGACAGCCGTAACGGCCACATGCTCGCCTCCACGTGGCTCCAGTGCGCGCCGTCCGAGGGGATCGGAGGCCCCTTCATGACGCCCGGAGGACTTGCCGACAACCCAAGCATCGATGCCGACGTCAAGGTCGTCCAGCCCGAGGCGGGCATCCTCTGGTGGCTGAACCACGTGAAGAGCCGGTACGGCCCCTGGATCCCCCCCGGCTCCGGGGCCGGGTCCGGCCCGGCCGTCACCGGATTCACGCTCGTGAACGCCGACACGGACCTGGACATCGGGCCGCTCGCCGATGGCGCCACGATCAACCTCGCCCAGACCGGCCACCACCTGAGCGTCCGCGCCGAGGTCTCAGGGACCGTGGAGAGCGTGCGCTTCGGGCTGGACGGAAACGCCAACACCCGGACAGAAAACAGTCCGCCGTATGCCCTCGCGGGGGACGGGAACGAAGGGACCGACTACTATCCCTGGTCGCCGTCGCTCGGCGCCCACACCCTGGCGGCCACGCCCTATCCGCTCGACAACGCCGGCGGGACGGCCGGCGCGGCCCTGGCGGTGGCCTTCACCGTGATCGACCAGACGGCCCCGGCGCCCCCGGCGGCCCCCTCGGGGCTGGCGGCGACGGCCGTCTCGACGTCCCGGATCGACCTGTCGTGGACGGACAATGCCGGCGACGAGACCGGCTTCGCCATCGAGCGAAAAACCGGCGCGTCCGGGACGTACGTCCATGCTGCCACCGTCGGTGCCAACGCGACGGCGTTCTCGGACGCCCTCCTCGCGGCGGGGACGACCTATAATTACCGCGTCCAGGCCACCAACGCCGCCGGCAACTCGTCCTGGTCGAACGAGGCGGGAGCCACGACCCCGGCCCCGCCGGCCGGCCCGGTGGTCGTCGACCTGATCCTGATCGATGCCGACACGGACCTCGACATCGGGCCGCTCGTCGACGGCGCCACGCTGGACCTGTCAGCGCTCCCGACCCGGAACCTCAGCATCCGGGCGGAGACGTCGCCCGCCACGGTGGGCAGCGTCCTCTTCGGCTACGACGGGAATCCCACCTATCAGCTGGAAAACAATCCCCCCTACGCCTTCGCAGGCAACACCGGATCGGACTACGGCGCCTGGACGCCGGCCGTCGGGGCCCACGCCCTGACGGCGACGCCCTACACGGACGCGGGCGCGACGGGGACCGCGGGGACGGCGATGATCGTCCACTTCACGGTCGCCGACGGCGGAGGGACGCTGCCCGCCCCCTGGCTCACGCGCGACGTCGGGAGCGTGGGCCTGGAGGGGGGCGCGGAGCACGCCGGCGGGACCTTCACGCTGGAAGGGTCGGGCGCCGACATCTGGGGGACAGCCGACGCCTTCCGCTTCGTCCACCGGATGCTGGACGGCGACGGCGAGATCCGCGCCCGCGTGGCGTCGGTGGAGAATACGAACGCGTGGGCGAAGGCGGGCGTCATGATGCGCGAGACGCTGGAGCCCGGATCCCGACATGCCATGCTGGTCGTCACCCCCGCCCGCGGCGCGTCGTTCCAGCGCCGGAAGGCGACCGGCGCGACCAGCCTCTCCACGACGCACGCCGGCGTTGCCGCCCCGGCCTGGGTCCGGCTCGTCCGCCAGGGCGACAGCTTCAGCGGCTACCGGTCGGCCGACGGCACGGCGTGGACCTGGGTCGGGACGGAGACGATCGCGATGGGGTCGACCGTCCACGTGGGGCTCCCGGTGACGGCGCACGACAACACCGTTCTCTGCACGGCGCAGATCGACGGCGTGACGGTCGAGACCGCCACCGTCCCGCCGGCCCCGCTGGTCGAGATCGCAAGCGTCTCGACGGGCAAGCCCTACTCGCTGGGGACGGCCCGCCGCGACGCCCTCCCCTACATCGACCGGAGCTATGTCGTCACGGCGATCTCCGCCGGGCTCGACGGCGGGACGTTGGTGCGGACGGCGATGGATGACAAGTACGTCACGGCGACGAGCC
Organism: uncultured Planctomycetia bacterium; assembly: GCA_964445475.1. Classification (GTDB taxonomy): domain Bacteria; phylum Planctomycetota; class MHYJ01; order CAYUME01; family CAYUME01; genus CAYUME01. Next base: position 10,293 of record CAYUME010000035.1, on the reverse strand, counting down.
ACCTGACGCTCCGGCTGGGCCGGGAGGCGGATGTCTTCGTCTGCTACGACGCGCGCGGCGGCACGCCGGCCTGGATCGACGGAAGCTGGACGCTCTCGGGCGAGACGGTCGTCTCCACGGACGTCCCGGCCTCGCCGATGCGGGTCTTCGCGAAGACGGTCCCGGCCGGCGACCTGGCGCTGGGCGGGAACCACGCCGGCGGCGACACCGGCGCGCGGGCCAACTACGTCGTCGTTGTCCATCCGTCCGGCGCGGCCAAGGCGCTTGCCGCCGCCGGCCCCATCGTCGAGGGGCCGGTCCCGGCCGGCTGCTGGAGCCACGAGCTGGACGTCGACGGCGACGGCGCGCTCGAGCCGGACGGCGAGGGGGACGGGATGATCGACGTCTTCGAGCCCGGTTATGCGCTCGATCCCGCGAAGGTGGACACGGACGCGGACGGCGCGCCGGACGAGTCGGCCGTGCTCGCGGACGGCCGGACGGCCTGGGAGGCGCAGATGGGCGCGCTGGGCGTGGACCCGACGGGCGGCTCGACGGACAGCGCCCTCCCGGCCGGCGGCGGGAGCGGCGGTGGTTGTTGGACGCGAGCAGGCGGCTTCGCCTTCCACCCCCTGCTGCTCGTCGCGCTGCTGACCGCTGTCGCCTTCGCTTTGGCCAGACGCCCCTGAACGGAGACGAATCATGGCCCCGATGCGAGTTGCGACGCTTCTCCTTGCGGGTCTCGCGGCGGCCCCGCGACCTCTGGCTGCTCCGCCTGGTGCGCAGACGCTCTTCCGGGAGGTGGACGGCGTGGTCTCCATCGAGGCCGAGCACGCCGGGACCGTGAAGCGGTGGGTCGAGGAGGAAGGCGAGAGCGGGAAGGCGATGCGGGACGACGCGTCCCGCCACGGCGGGGAGATGACCTACGAGATCCTCTTCTCGAAAGGCGGGACGTATTACGTCTTCTTCCTCTGCCGGGACCAGGGGAATACGGAGACCAACGACTGCTTCCTGACGCTGGACAAGGAAAGGCTGATCGGCCCCGACGGGAGGACGCGGCCGGACGGGATGCGCTCGCAGGGCGCGAAGATGACCTGGGTTTCCACGCCCAAAGGGCCGGGGGGCCACACGCCCGAGGCCGTCAAGAAAGGCCCCGTGCACTTCGACGTCCCCGGTCCGGGCCTGCGCATCCTGAAGGTCGAATCGCGCAGCAAGGGGTTCGTCGTCGACAAGATCGTCCTGAAGCGCAATGACGACGCGCCACCGAAGGGCGGGGGCCCGCCGGAGACTGCCGTCCAGGCCCGGTAGGAGTCGGCGGCCGTTGACCCGGATTCTACCGCCCGGCCGGCACCCGTCCGACCACGTCCACGTGCCGGTCGGAAGGCCATCCGATCCTCAGCCGACCCAGCCCCGCGCGCCGGAGCTGCGCGCGGATCTCCGCGGGCGTGAAGGCGGCCAGAAGGGAGTCGTAGAACGAGCGCCGCTGGACGGGCGGCTCGCCGGCGGCATACCGCGCCACGAGGCGCCGGGCGCGCGCGCGGGTCGGCGGGCGCCGCAGGTCCCGCACGAAAACCAGCCCCCCCGGTTTCGCCAGCCGCGCGACCTCCCGCCAGAGCGCCCCCGGGTCGGGCAGATGGTGGAGCAGGCTGTTCGAGAAGACGACGTCGTAGGCGCGCGACGGGAGGCCGCAGGCCAGGGCGTCCGCGCAGCGGAGGCGGACGGCGCGGCCGACGCGGGCCTTCCGCACGGCCGCACGGGCGGCCCGGAGCATCGGTGAGGAGGCGTCGACGGCGTCGATCCGCCAACCGGGCCGGGCCCGGGCGACGCGGACGGGGATGTCGGCCGGTCCGGTGCCGAGGTCGACGGCGCGCGCGCGCGGGCGCCGGCCGGCCAGCGCGAGGAGCCGCCGCACGAACCGCGCGTTCACGTCGCGGAAGTCCGCCTTCGCGTACGCCTCCGCCTCCTCGGCGCCGGACATGACCTCGGGCTCGGGGACGCGGGCGCGGAGGCGGGCGGGCATGGCAGGGATCCTGAAAACGACGGGGTGCACGGGGATGATCACAGAATAACACGATTGGCGCACATTTCCTGTCTCTCCGCCTGCGGGCGGAAGGGCCCCGCGCGCGCGGCCGGCCCAAGGACGCAAGGACGGATCCGCCCGCCGTCCACCGCCAAACCGTCGTACAGAGGCGCACCGTCCCGGTCCGGGTCCCGGCCTCCTACCTGCGCGAGGCGGCGGCTCCGGCGACGCGCGAGAAATGAACGCTCACCTCAACGGTCACCCGGCTTTTCGTCCTCATCCCCGGCAGGGGCTTCTTGCGCCGAGAAGGGGATGGGCTTGACATCGTCCGCCAGGAGCTCGGTCACCAGCGGGTCGTTCTGTTCCCGGCCGAACCGCGCGAGCAACGCCCGGTGTTCCAGCAGGACCGTGCGGTACGAGGGGTCGGCCGCCAGGTCGCGCGTCTCGCCCGGGTCCGCCTGCAGATCCACGAGCGACTCGCGTCGCCGGCCGCGGCTGTAGACGCAGTACTTGTAGCGGTCCGTGCGGACCATCCGGCCCTGCATCGTGGGACGGAAGCCGTCCACCGCCCCGGTTTGAGCCAGGTGGTTCTCGGCCACGACGTACTCGCGCCAGGCGGGGACGTCCCTGCCCAGGGCCAGCGGCAACAGGCTCCGGCCGGCCAGGTGACCCGGCACGGCCACTCCCGCGGCGTCCATCAGGGTGGGCAGGATGTCGAGGCCCGTGTTGACGAGCTTGTCGGACGCGGCCGGTGGGGTCCGGCCTTTCCAGGAGACGATCAGCGGCACCCGCACCGACTCCTCGTAAAACACGGTCTTCTGGTTGAAGCCGTGCGCCCCGGCGCAGTCGCCGTGGTCGGAGGTGAAGACAATCAAGGTGTCCTCTTCCAGTCCCGCCTGGCGCAGGGCCTCCACGACGCGGCCGATTTCCTTGTCCACCCGCTCGACCATGCGGTAGTAGCCCCACCGGTGCCTGCGCCAGTCCTCGGGCGTGAAGGAGCCGACGGGGAACTTGCCGTCCGGCACCTGGTAGGCGCGACGGATCAGGGCCATGCCGTCCGGCTCGTTTGTCGGTGGCGCGAGGTTGAAAGGGGCGGGCGGAAGCCGGTCCAGCGCCGGCGGCTCCCCGATTTCGCCGCAGTTCAACTGCTGTTTGCGACCCGCGAGCCGGCGCGCCCATTCGCAGATGTTGTGCGGGTTCAGGAAGCTGGCCACCAGCAGGAAGGGCTTGTCGCGCGGCCGGGCGAGGAATCGCAGGGCGCCCTCGGTGACCCCCGCGTCGTGCCCGCCCGTGCTTTTGCCCCCCAGGATCTCGAATCCATGCGACGCGGCCTCTTTTTCGTTGTAGCACAGGTGCCACTTGCCGCTGTAGACGGCGTCGTACCCGGCATCCCGGAAGATGCGCCCCATGCAGACGTACGTCGCCGGGTCCCAGCCGCCCGGGGGCCTGGCGTTCATGGTGACCCCCGTTTCGTGCGGGTAGCGCCCGGTGAAAACCGAGTTGCGCCACGGCATGCAGAGCGGGTTGGAGCTGTAGGCGCGGGTGAACAGCATCCCCCGCGCCGCCAGGCCGTCCATCGCCGGCGTGTGGATGTACTGCGGGCCCATCCGGCAGCTCATCACGTCTGCGAACTGCTGGTCGGTGATGACGAAGAGCAGGTTGGGCCTGGATTCCGCGGCGCCCAGAGGAACGCCTGCGGTCCCGGCCTGCAGCAGCACGGCGCAGACGAGCAGGAACGGGTACGGGCTCCTGTTCATGGTCGGGTTCCCCCGTGTCGTGCGTTTCGGGCCGCGGGAAACGATCCTTTCGGGGGCCCGAAGCGCACCGGTCTACAGCCTCCCGGCGGTCTTCCCCTTGGCCTTGCGGTCTTTTTCGACGAGCCCCGGGTCCACGATCTCGCCCATCGTCCCCGGGTCGAAGGCCTTCTCCGCGATGGCCTTCATCTTCGCGACGAGGTCGGCGTGCTCCGGCGCGACGTCGCGCGTCTCGCCCACGTCGGTCTCCAGGTCGTACAACAAGGTCCCCTTCGCGTTGCCCAGCGCCTTCCAGCGCCCTTGGCGCAGCGCCCAGTTCCGGCTGCCGCCCCAGACCATCCAGTCGTGTGCACGCTGGCCCTCGCGGCCCAGCAGCGTCGGCGCGAGGGAGATCCCCTCGGCCACCGCCGGCAGCGCCGCGCCGGCGATCTCCGCCAACGTGGGCATCACGTCGGAGAAGGTGCAGACCTGGTCGTAGTAGCCGAAGAAGACGTCGAAGCCGTGCTTTTCGGGCACGCCCACGGTGCCGCGCGCGCCCAGGCCCCACTTGCCGAAGCCGCCCGTCGCGTACCCGGCCGCCTTCAGCATGGAGGCGACGGTCGGCTCGTCGGCCCGGATGGCGTTCTGCCCCGAGTTGCCCACCACGGTCATGTGGCCCGGGTGGCGTCCCGTCATCAGCGCGCAGCGCGTCGGGGCGCAGACGGATCCGCCCGCCAGCATGCAGGTGAAGCGCAGGCCCTCGCGCATCAGCTGGTCCATGTGGGGCGTTTCCAGCATCGGGTGCCCGAGGCCGGACATCTCGTAGTAGCCCCAGTCGTCCAGCATGACGTGGACGATGCGGGGGGGCTTCGCCTCGGCGGCCAGAAGGCCGTGCGCGGCCGTCAGGAGGAACAGCGCGGCGGCGAGACGGAAGGGACGGTTCATGGCCTGGCTCCTATCGGGAATGTTCCGTGCGGCCCCGACCCGCCTCCGCCCGGAAGCCCCGCCGATCGAGACGGGAAAATAATCCGCGGGTGGAGTTGGCGCCTTCGCCAACGGGTCACGCCGCAGCCCCGACCGTGCCGAGGCGCAGGCAGCAAGCCCCACCCGCGGCAGGCAACACGCGGTGCGGCGGCCGTATGCCGCACCGCGTGTTGCAAAGCGAGCCAGGCCGGGATGAGCGAAACGAATCCCGGCCTGGCGAGCGTCACTCGCCCTTGACGATCAGGTCCAGATCCTGCGCGGTCCCGGCGCCTTCGACCGTCAGCCAGCCGTCGTAGCCGGCGGCGTCGAGCGCCCGGCGGACGGAGGGCCAGTTGACGCTGCCCTTGCGCAGGGGCACGAATTTGCCGCCATGGCCGCCAGGGTTGAGCGCGAAGTCCTTGGCGTGCAGCCTGGCGATCAGCGGCCCCAGCGCCGCGATCCACGCCTCCGGCGGCGCGTACTTCACGTGGTTGCCGATGTCGAAATAGGCCCTCACCCAGGGGCTCGCGAACGAGGCCACGAGCCACCGGAAGAAGTCCGGCTGGACCCACAGGTTGTTCCAGACGTTCTCCAGCGCGACGACGACCCGGGTCTCCTCGGCGACGGGGATCAGCTTCTTCACGGCCTCGCGCGTCGCGTCCGTGGCGTGGTCCTGCGCCTCGATGTAGGCCTGGAACGGGGCGTTGTCGCCCTCGACGACGCGCTTCAGGTGCCCGGTCGTCTCCTCAAACTCGATCGTGAACTCCCAGGGCTCGGGCATGGGCATCCCGCCGATCCTGCCGGGCACCAGCAGGATCGCGTCCGCGCCGTACCTCTGCGCCGTCTTGAGCGTCCGGGCGATGCCGTCGAGGGACCGCTGGACCGCCGCGGGGTCTTTCGCGTTCAGGGACTGCCAGCCGCCCATGACCGAGTGGATCCGGAGGCCGGCCTTCTCGGCGGCTTCGCGCGCCCGGGCCGCGTCGTCGGGGGGGACGCCCCGCTCCCCGGTCTCCACGCCGTCGTACCCCTGGTCCTTGATCGCCTTCCATCCGTCCGCGTCCTTGGGCGCGGCGATGCGGGCCTTCCGGATCGTCGTCCGGAAGCCGGCCGCGCGCGCGCGGCCCGCGCCGGCCAGCCCCGCGCCGGCCGCGGCGGAAAGAGAGAGGAACCGGCGCCTGTCGATCGGCATGGTGGACCTCGCGGGACTTCGTGCACCCGGTTCCTTGCGTTTCCCGCCCTTTCCAACGAAACGAACGACCCGCACCAGCTCGAGGGGAGGGACTCAGGCCGGCAGCTCCCAGCCTTTCCGGTACGCCTTGGTGATGATCGGGTCCGCCTCCGGGCAGTTCTTCGCCTTGAAGGCGACGGGATCCCACTCGATCTTCCTTCCCAGCCGGTAGGCCACGTTTCCCAGGTGGTTGGCGATCGTGAGCGCCGCGGCGTAATCGAAGGGGCTGCCCGTGGGCGATCCCGTCTTGGCGGCTCGGATCCATTCCTGGTGATGGCCGGGCGAGTCCGGGATGGACGGCTTCGGCCGCTCGAAGTCCTTGAATCGCTCCTCCGGCAGCAGGACGTGCTTCCCGTAATCGGAGAGGATCATCCCCTTCTCCCCGACGAAGAGGACGCCGTCCCCCCAGGTCGGGATCTTCTTCTCCGCGTGAAGCTTCGGCTTCATCTCGCCCTGGTACCAGGTGTGCGTAACGGGGCCCATCGTCCCGCGGGGGCCGTAGGTGTACGTGGCGCTCATCGAGGCGGGCGCCGTCTCCGGGTTGGGCGGCGGGCCGGCTGCCTCGACCGTCAGGGGGTGGTCCAGCCGGAGCGCCCAGAAGGCGAGGTCGTTCCAGTGGCTGCCGAGGTCGGACATCGTGCCGCTGCCGAAATCCCAGTACCGGTACCACTTCGGCCCGGGCCAGTAGGCCTTGTTGAACGGGCGGGCGGGGGCGGGGCCCAGCCAGAGATCCCAGTGGAGGTGCGCCGGCACGGGGTCCTCCCCCGGCGGCCGGTCGCCACCGCCCCAGGCGCGCGAGACCCAGACGTGGACCTCGGAAACCTGCCCGATCGCGCCGCCCTGGACGAGCTCCACGACGCGGCGGTAGTTTGGCCCCGCGTGGATCTGCGTGCCCATCTGGGTGGCGACCTTCGCCTGCTTCGCCGCCGCGGCGACGACGCGGGACTCGTGAACGGTGTGGGTGAGCGGCTTCTCGCAGTAGACGTGCTTCCCGAGCTGGAGCGCCATCAGCGTGGCGATGGCGTGGTGGTGCTCGGGCGCGCTGACGACGACGGCGTCGAAGGCCTTCGCGTCGTCGAACAGCTTGCGGTAGTCGATGTAGCTCTTCGCGCCGGGAAACTTGGCGGCGGCCTGCTGCAGGCGGTTCTCGTCGACGTCGCAGAGGGCGACGATGTTCTCGCTCGAGACGCTGCGCAGGTTGGCCCCCCCGCGGCCGCCCGCGGCGACCATCGCGATGTTCAGCTTCTCGTTGGGCGAGTCGGCGGCGAAGCCCCGCGGGCCCGCGACCCAGCACGCCACCCCGACGGCGGCGGTGTCGCGCAGGAGGGCGCGCCGGCTGATGGCGTTCGGCATGGGCGTCTCCCAGATCGGGGGCTTCAGAATCCGCCGTTCCCCTGAGGCGGCCGCCTCCCTGTGCAATATAGTGCACGTCAATCCAATCAAATACACGCCTTTCGACATTTTTCCGGGGCCCCGCCAGGACGCCGGGATCGCCGGCCCGCGGCGAGGGGCTGTCCGGACGCGGGCGCGTGATGTCGCCGCCGGCGCGCAACCGGCGCGCCCGCGGCCGGCTATCCGATTGCGCGGCCGCGTGCTTCTGGTTTATCAAAACCAGCAAACCCGGAACGGTCGGGGATGCCCCCCCTGAGGCTGCACAAGCAAACATCGTGCCACAATCAGCCGGCGGTCGCAAGTCGCCCTCAAACCGGGAGATGCGGCACACGGGAGGACTGGCGGGCGATCTGGACCGTGTTACTTTTCGTAACGTTGCCGGCTGATTGCGCGCGCTCAGTCCGCCCACGCCAGCCGGCTCACGACCAGGTCGTGGTCGGAGGCGTCCGACGGGACGATCCGGCTCTCCCGCGTCTTGAAATCCCCCGAGGGAAAGACATAGTCGAGCCGGAACTTCACCTCCGTCCCCTGCCATTTCCAGTGCCAGGTCGTCGCCTGCTGGTCCGCGGGATTGGCCTCCGCGAAGCTGTCCGTGTATCCCCGGGCGGACAGTTGCGCCAGGGCCGCCCCGCCGGGGAGGCTGTTGAAGTCGCCCAGCACCACGACCGGCCGGTCTTTCGCCAGCAGCTCCCCGATCCGCTCCATCTCCTTCGCCCGCGTCGCCTCCGTCTTCCGGTACAAGGCCAGGATCGCCGCCGCCCCCGCGCCGTCCTTCGGGAGGACCGGCTGGAGGTGGACGTTGACGACCTGGACGGTCTTGTCGCCCGCCGAGACGTCGGCGAGGTACGTGCCGAAGAAGCCGTGCTTCGGCTCGACGAACCGGACGTTCGCGAGGGGACGCTTCGAGAGGAACCCGAATCCGCTCGCGGCGTCGCCGGGCTTGAAGACGGAATACGGGTAATCCGGTCCGAAGCGCTTCTTGAGATAGTCCGCCGAGACGGCGTTGACCTCCTGGAGGGCGACAACGTCGGCCTCCGCCTTGCGGATCGTCCGGGCCACCCCCGGCAGGTCCGCATTGCCCCAGTTGATGTTGTAGGTGGCGAGGGTGAGGACCGGCGCGGCCGATGAATCGGGCTCCACACCGGGGACCGGCCGGGCCAGGATCAGGACGAAGGCCGCAAGGAGCGCGGACAGGCGCATGGTGTCTCCCCCCCCCCGGCCAGACAGAAAGGATCCGATCCTCCCCTGGTGATGATACGACGCGGAGGGTGAAAAGGTTCAAGGTGAAGGGTAGAATCGCCCCATGAGCCTGAAAGCCCGCCTCGCGCGCCCCCCGTGGCGGACGCTGCTCAGGCGGGAATTCGGGCAGGCGCCCGCACCGCCGCCGCCAGCCACGCCGCCGCCGCCAGGGCGAAGCCCGCGTTGAGGAGCAGCGGCACCGCGCCGCTCCCCGTCGCGTCCCAGAGCCAGCCCGCCGCCAGGCTCGCCGGGATCAGCAGCAGCCCCTCGACCATCCCGAGCAGCCCGTACGCCCGGCCGCGTGCGCCCTTCGGGACGAGGTCCGCGACGAACGCCTTCGCCACGCCCTCCGTCAGCCCGAAGAAGAGGCCGTACACGCCGAAGAGCGCCCACGCCGCCCACGCCCCCGCGGCCTGCGAGAAGCCGGCGTAGACGCCCGCGTAGAGGAGCCAGCCGCCGAGCAGCAGCGGCTTCCGGCCGACCCGGTCCGAGAGCACGCCGCCGGCGTAGGCGGTCGCCGTCTTGACCACGTGGAGCAGCGCCCACGCCAGCGGCGCGAAGGCGACCGCCATCCCCATCTCCCCGGCGCGGAGCAGGAGGAAGGCGTCGCTCGAGTTGGCCAGGGCGAAGAGGACGGCGGAGACGAGGTAGAGGCGGAAGGCGCGATCCGGCGGCGCAGGGGGCGCCGGATCGGGGTTGTCCGGCGCCGCCCTGTCTCCCGGACACGAGGCCGGGAACGCGTGTGGCGGCGCCGGACCAACCCCTCCCACCTCCCGGGGGGCGTCGTGGACGAAGAGGACGATCGTGAGCACGGCCAGCAGCCCCGGGATCGCGGAGAGGGCGATGGCCCAGGCGAGCGGGACGTGGAGGGCGGAGAGGAGGAGGAAGGCGACGAGGCCGCCGCCCATCGCTCCGGCGTGGTCCATGGCGCGCTGGTAGCCGAAGGCGCGCCCGCGCGCCTCGCCGGCGAGGTCTGCCACGAGCGCGTCCCGCGGCGCCCCCCGGATCCCCTTGCCGACCTTGTCGAGGACGCGCAGGACCAGCACGAGGAACGGCGCCAGCGCCAGCGACGCGAGCTTCGTGAGGCCGATGAACGGCTTGACGAACGAGGAGAGGGCGTAGCCCGCGAGGATGAGCCCCTTGCGCGACCGTGCGCGGTCGGCGAGCGCCCCGGCGAAGTACCGGACGACCGCCGGCACGCCCTCCGCCAGCCCCTCGATCAATCCGAAGACCTTCTTCGACGCCCCGAGGTCGCCCGTCACGAACGCCGGCAGCAGCGGGTAGATGATCTCGCTGCCGAGGTCCGTGAAGAACGAGACCCAGCCGGTAGCCTTGATGACGGGGTGGAGGCGGGGGGGAGGCGGAGTAAATCCCAAATCCAAACTCCCAAAACCCAATGAAATCCAAAATCCCAAAAGCCAAGCGGACGCAACGCCTTCAAGCCGTCGTCAGCGGACCTCCTCGACGAGGACGACCTGGAAGTCGTGCTTGCGGATCGGAAAGGCGAAACGCCCCGGCCCGACACGCTCAACCGGCTGGCCCGTCTCGCCGTTGGTCGCCCGGGCCTCCGGCGTCAGGCCCAGTTTTTTCAAGTCGAGCGCCAGCGTGCAGTCGCGAATCAACTCTCCGGGTCTCGGCGCCATGCTCTGCTGATGCGCGCCGCCCCCGGCAGGACGCAGGGAACATACATCGTGTAAAATGATTCTGCTGATCCTTCCGGCACGGTGGGTATAGTTCAGCGG
>CAYUME010000034.1:0-15615 GCA_964445475.1 uncultured Planctomycetia bacterium | reverse complement strand
TTGTCCGTGCTGGACGGACGCTATCGGATCGACGCGGAGGCCGGGAGGATCTTTCGCGCCGACGACCGCTCGGCGGACGAGATCCCGATCGTCTGGCAGATCCTGGCCCTCCATTATCTCGCTTCACGTCATCCCGACAGCCGGATGACGCGATGGGCGAGCTACGCGGAGTTCCAGGAGGTCCGGGAATACGAAAAGGTCTTCCGGGGACGCGTCGTGGGACGTCTCTGCGCGACCGCCGGGCGCGACCGGGAAGGCTTTGTCGCGGCCTGCGGGCGTGTGGGCGGGGTCCGGATCGGCGAAGGCGACGAAGGCTTCCGATTCCAGGTCTTTCCCCTGCTGGCCGTGGCGATCGCGTGGTATGACGGCGACGACGAGTTTCCCTCCAGCGTCTCCTTCCTGCTGCCGGACAATGCGCTCGATTTTCTCGCCATCGAGGACCTGGTAATCCTCTCGGAAAGCGTCGTGAGCCGGCTTCAGGGTCGGCCGGGATGAGGCGGGCGGACCCTGTCCGGGAAAAGAAAAGGACGGCAGCGAAGGCCCGGGGCCTCCGACTGCCATCCTGTTCGATTCGGGCGAGCGGATGCGCTCCGCTATCGGGACGCCGCCACGGGGGCGGCGGGGTCGGGGGCGGCGTCCGGCGGCGTCTCAGCCTGGCGGCGTGCGGGCGGGCGGAGGAAGAACGAGATCGCAGCCGCCGCGAGCAGGGTTCCACCAGCGATCAGGTACGCCGTCGAGAAGCTGCCGACGGCCGCAGCCGGGTCCTTACCCGCCGCCGCGAGGGCCGCACGGCTGGCGGCCAGCGAGGCGTCATACACCTTGCCCGAGATCATCGGCAGGACCAGCCCGCCAACGCCCCAGGCCGTGAAGACCCAGCCGTAGTTGACGCCGAAGTTCTTCAGTCCGAAGAAGTCCTTCGTGGCCGCGGGGAAGAGTGCGAGGTTGGCCCCGTAGTTGGCGCCCAACAGCATCGAGAGGGCGACGAAGGCCGCTTCCTGGGTGACGCGAGACAGGATAAACATCAGGACCGCCTGGATGACGAATACGATCGCCATGGTTCTCGACCGGCCAATCTTGTCGGAGAGCATGCCCGCCAGGATCCGGCCGCCGGCGTTCCCGACGGCCAGCAACGCGACGAAAATGAAGCCGGTCTTGATCCCGCCTTGCACCTCGACGATCTTGGACAGCTTGGCGATGATCATCAGGCCTGCGCCGGCGGCAAAGGCGTACATGACCCACATCAGGTAGAACTGGGGCGTGCGAAGCATCTCCGTCCATGCGTAATCGACGGGCGGCTTGACGGCTTTCGAGCCGGCGGAGGCCGGTGACGGCGGCTTGTAGCCGGCGGGAGGGATCCTCAGGAACTGGGAGAGGATGCTCACCACCACGAGGAATGCGATCCCGAAGATGATCATCGTGTTCTGGACGCCGTGGGCCCCGATGAGGTACTTGGCCAGCGGCGAGATGTAGACGGAGGCCAGGCCGAAACCGGCGACCACCAACCCGGCCACGAGGCCCGTCCGCTGCGGCGGGAACCATTTCACGGCGGCGGGTGTCGCGGCGGCATAGCCCAGGCCGATCCCGGCGCCTGCCAGAACGCCGAAGCCGACGACGAAACCGGCGATGCTGGTCGTAAAGCCCGCCAGGATCATGCCGATGCCCGTGGCCAGTCCGCCTGCCAGGGCCACCCAGCGGGGTCCGAAGCGGTCCTGGGCGCGTCCCGCGGGGACCATGACCAGGGCAAAGATCATGCAGGCGATGGAATAGGGGAGCGATTTGACCGTCTCGCTCCACCCCCACTCTTCGGGGATCCCCTTGGAGACGACGCTCCACGTGTAGAGGACACCCAGGGCGAGGTTGATCCCCATCCCGGCGAACGTCACGCTCCAGCCGCGGTTTCTGATCGGTTCGGACTCGGACATGTCAACTCCGTGATTTGGGCCAGTTGATTCCAATGACAATCATCGGGTCTCTTCCCTGCTGGATGCTACTTGCCGGTTCGCCGACCTGCCACCAGGCGCTCGACGATTGCCGGATCGGCCAGCGTGGTCGTATCGCCGAGGTTCGAGATGTCGTTCTCGGCGATCTTTCTCAGGATGCGGCGCATGATCTTGCCGCTGCGGGTCTTGGGCAGCCCCTCGGTGAACTGGATGACGTCCGGGCAGGCGATCGGGCCGATCTCTTTGCGGACGTGCTGGTTGAGCTCCTTGGCCAGGTCCGGGCCGGAGGCGATGCCTTCCTTGAGGATGACGTAGGCGTAGAGGCCCTGGCCCTTGATCTCGTGCGGCATGGCCACGACGGCGGCCTCGGCCACCTTGGGATTGGAGACGAGGGCGCTCTCGACCTCGGCCGTGCCGATGCGGTGGCCGGACACGTTGAGCACGTCGTCGATGCGGCCGAGCAGCCAGTAGTCCCCGTCGGAATCGACGCGGCATCCGTCGCCGGTGAAATAAAGGTTGTTGTACATCGAGAAGTAGGTGTCGATGAAGCGGTCGTGATCGCCCCAGGTCGTCCGCATCATGCCCGGCCAGGGCTTTCGGATGCAGAGCTTGCCCCCCTCGTTGGGACCGCAGGGGGTGCCGTCATCGCGGAGGACGACCGGGTCGACGCCGAAGAAGGGGCGCGAGGCGCTGCCGGGCTTCAGGGTGTGGGCGCCGGGCAGCGGGGTGATGAGGATGCCGCCCGTCTCGGTCTGCCACCAGGTGTCCACGATCGGGCAGCGCTTGGCGCCGACATGCTCATAGTACCAGAGCCAGGCCTCGGGATTGATCGGTTCGCCGACGGAGCCCAGGACGCGCAGGCTGCTGAGATCGTGCTTCTTCGGCCACTCGGGGCCGGCGCGCATGAGCGTCCGGATCGCGGTGGGGGCCGTGTAGAAGATGGTGACCTTGTGCTTGGCACAGACCTGCCAGAATCGGCCGGCGTCGGGATAGGTCGGGACGCCCTCGAACATGAGCGAGGTGGCGCCGTTGGCGAGGGGGCCGTAGACGATATAGCTGTGGCCCGTCACCCAGCCGATGTCCGCCGTGCAGAAGTAGATGTCGCTCTCGTGGACGTCGAAGATGTACCGGTGCGACAGCATCGTGTGGATGAGGTAGCCTGCGGTCGTGTGGCAGACGCCCTTCGGCTTGCCCGTCGATCCGGAGGTGTAGAGGATGAAGAGGGGGTCCTCGGCCTTCATTCGGGCCGGCTCGTTCTTCTCGGAGGACGCGGCCATTTCGTCGTGGTACCAGGTGTCGCGGCCGGCTTTCATGGTGCAGGATCCGTCCCCGCGCTTGACCACGACGACGTGCTTGATCGAGGGGGTCTTGGGGAGGGCGTCGTCGGCGATCCCCTTGAGCGGGATCTTCTTTCCCGCCCGGAGGGAGACGTCGGCCGTGATGAGGACGGTGCACTGGGAATCGTTGATGCGGTCGCGCAGGGACTCCGCGCTGAAGCCGCCGAAGACGATCGAGTGGATGGCGCCGACCCGGGCGCAGCCGAGGATGGCCGTCACGGCCTCGGGGACCATGGGCATGTAGATGCAGACGCGGTCGCCCTTCTTCACGCCCTTGGCGAGGAGGATGTTGGCGAACTTGCAGACGTCCCGGTGGAGCTCCTTGTAGGTGACCTTCCGGACGTCCTCGTCCGGCTCGCCCTGCCAGAGGATGGCGACCTTGTTCTCGACGGGCGTGCCGAGGTGGCGGTCCAGGCAGTTGACGGTGGCGTTCAGCTCGCCGTCGGCGAACCAGGTGTGCCGGATGATCCGCTTCTGGGTATCCCAGGTGAAATCGAGCCCCTGCTCGGGCTTCTTGAACCAGGTCAGCTGCTCGGCCTGCTTCAGCCAGAAGCGGTTCGGATCGCGTATCGATTCGTCGTACATCTGCTGATACTGCGCGAACGTCGCGATGTGCGCTTTCGCGGACAAGGCCGGGGGCGGCGGAAAAGACTGGGATTCCCCAGCCAGCGACGTGATCGATTTCTGACCTTCGGCCATGACACGCGCCCTTTCAGAAAAGGGGTTTCGAGGGGATATCAAGGCGCACCATGATACCGGAAACGGGCTGCGAATAAAGCGAAATCGTGAAAGATAACACGATAATTCGTGACAGAATACACGATGCGGATGGAGGTCAATCGGCTTCGAACGCGACGCGCGGCCGCGTTAGCCGGTCCGCCATTGCGGCCGGGGCAAGGGGCGGACGGGGGGCGGCAGGGAGGCGCTTTCGAAGTGGGTCGACTGGGGCGCCTGGTCGGCGGTCTGCAGAAAGACCTCGACCAGGTGGGGATCGAACTGGCTGCCGGCGCATTCCCGAATGACCGCCATGGCGGAATCCGGGGCGCACCCCTTGCGGTAACTCCGGTCCGTGACGAGGGCGTCAAAGGTGTCGGCGATGGCGATGATGCGCGCCCCGAGCGGGATCTCCTCCCCCTTCAAACCCGACGGGTATCCCGTCCCGTCGAAGCGCTCGTGCTCGTGCTTGACGATCGAGAGCAGCCCCGAGAAGTCGTCGATCGGGGCGAGGATCTGCTCGGCGATGAGCGGATGCCGCTTGACGTGGTCGTACTCGTCGGGGGTCAGCAGGCCGGGCTTGTTCAGGATCGTGTCCCGGATCCCGATCTTGCCGATGTCGTGAAAGAGGGCTGCCAGTTCGATGCTGCGCAGATCCTCCTCCCGGAGGTCGAGAGCCCGGGCGAGGGTGACGGCCACATCGGCCACGCGCCGAGAATGCTCACCCGTATAATCGTGCTTGGCCTGCAGGGCGGTGACCAAGGCGTTGATGGTGTTGAGGATCTGGCTCCGGATCTTCTCCTGCTTGTCCCAGAGCTCGCGGGTCCGCTCGTTGACGCGGGACTCGAGCGCCATCCGATACGAGGCCTCGTAGGCGTTCAGGCGCCGCCGGCCGATGGCAATGCGGATACGGAAGGTGACCTTATCGGCCGCGAAGGGCTTGGTAAGGAAGTCGCAGGCGCCCGCCCGGCAGGTCTCCAGGGCCCTTGCGGTGTCCTGCTCCCCCACGCAGCAGAGCACGGCGAGGGAGGGGTCGATGGCCCGCAGATCTCCGATCACGCGGAGGAGGGTTTCCTGGGGAAGCCCGTCGTCGAGAATCGCGATGGAGGGACGCGTCTCGCGCATCACGGCGAACGCATCCTCCGGGCTTCCGATCACCCGGCAGGCAATGCGATCCGCCGAAAAACATGCGAATAGACTTTCCGCGACCGCCTGATCGTCGGTTACGATCAGGATGAATTCCTCAAGCATCGACGCATTCCTGTGACCCGCAAGGTCTTACAGGAGAGTGCTCCCCTTCGTGCGACAACTATATCAGGAGAACTCCTGTTGTCAATCTCTACCTGTAGCATATCGGTTGGAGCGACCGATTTCTGCAGGCTTGACTCCCTGGAGATCGGCTGATACCATATGCCTTTACCGGTGGAGTCGCTATGTCGGATTCCGCCATTCCCAAGGGCTTTGTCCGGGTCGATCGACCCGGGTATAGCCTCATCCTCGTCGACGGCTGCCCCTCTCCCCTGCTGACGTTCCTGGATGCCCCTCCGGATCAATGGGAGTCCCACCCAGAGACCGTATCGTATGCGGGCAAGGGACGTCACTTTTCCATGCCGTTGCCGGGCGATCTCGGGCGCGGTTTTGTCCGACGGTGGATGCACGGCGGGGGCGTCCGGTGGCTGGGCCGGTGGTTTGCGGGCCCGGACCGGGCGATTCGCGAGATCGAGGCGCTGTCTCGAGCCCGCGCGGCCGGCGTGCCCGTCCCCGAGCCCCTGGCGTTGCGCATCGATCCGGGACCGATGGGGTGCCGGCTGACGACCTTGACGCGGGAGGTAAAGGCGGACGGGGACCTGCCCTCGGTCCTCGGATCCTTTCGCGCCCCACTTTCCGCTTTTCGGCGTCGCCTCGCCCGTCGGCTGGGCGCGGCGGTCGGCACGCTCCACCGATCCGGCGTCTTCCCGGCGGATCTTCACCTTCGAAACGTGCTGGTCACGCGCACCGGCGACACCCCGGAGGTCCACTTGGTGGATCTGGATCCCGTCCTCCTGGGCGAGGCGGGCGCGGTCAGCCAGTCCGGCCCGGCAGGCGACACGCTGGCCCGTCTCCTGCGCTCCTGCCGGCGATGGACCCTGGCGGGCCTCCGGATCGACCGGACCGATCACGCGCGTTTTTTCCGGAGTTACGCGGATGCCGCCGGGTTCTCGCGCGAGGACCGGCGGAGACTGGCCGCCTGGGTGCTTGCGTCGCCGTCCGGGCGCACCGGCCGGAGACCCCGCGATGCGCGCGGAGTGACCGTACGGGGAGGGGCGATAACCGAGCCTCCGTCCCGAGTCCTGGTCCGCATGCCCAACTGGCTTGGCGACGCCGTGATGGCGATGCCGCTGCTGGAGGGACTTCGTCTGGCCTGGCCCCGCGCGGATGTGACCGTTCTGACGAAAGGGAACCTGAGCGCGCTTTATGATCTGTCACCCGTACCCGTCGAGACGGTCTCCTGGGACGGCGAGTCCGGAAGCGAGGGCCCCCCTCGCCGCTGCAGCGCAGACCTCGTCCTGTCGGTCCCCCGGTCGCTGGGGGCGGCATGGAAGGCCTTTCGTTGCGGGGTCGCGTCGCGAGTCGGGTTCGACGGTCTTTTCCGGGGCCTTCTCTATACGCACCGGGTGCATACGAACGGGACGCCCGCCGGGCGTCATCGCGTGGAGACCTACTGGTCCCTGGGGGCCCCCTTCGGGCTCGGGCCGTTCCCTCCGGTCCCGCGGCTCCTCGTCCCGGGCGCGGCCCGGGCGGCGGCGGATTCCCTGTTGGACTCGGCCGGTGTCGGGCCCGGCGAGGTGCTCCTCGGACTCAATCCTGGCGCGGCCTACGGGCCGGCAAAGCAGTGGCCGACCGATCGCTTTGCGGAAGCCGCGCGTGACCTGGTCCGTCCGGGAGGGCGTCGGATTCTCCTGTTCGGGTCCGCCGCGGAGGTCCCTCTCGCGGAGGCTATCGCGAGGGAGGCCGGCCCTGCGGCGGTCTCCCTGGCCGGACGGACGACGTTGTCCATCCTGGCTGCGCTCATCGCCCGTTGCCGGGCGTTCGTCACGAACGACTCGGGGCCGATGCACCTGGCGGCGGCCCTGCAGGTTCCCGTCATCGCCTTGTTCGGGTCCACGGACCCTGTCGTGACGGGTCCCTACGGTCCCGGGCATCGTGTCATTCGGGTGGCGACCGGCTGTTCGCCGTGCCTCCTGCGTCGTTGTCCGATCGATTTCCGATGCATGCGCCGGATCCCTGTCGCGCGCGTCGTCGAGGCGGTGGAAAGGATGATCGCATGACCGATCCGGTGACGGAAGATCCCGTGGCGAGCGGATCCCCACTTCCCCTGCCGGGGGGCGACGGACTGCCGAAACTTCCGGTCAGCGCGTTTGTCGTGACCTACAACGAGTCACAAAACATCGAGGCGTGCCTCGCGAGCGTCGGATGGTGCGACGAGATCGTCGTTGTCGATTCGGGCAGCTCCGACGACACGGTGCAGAAAGCCTTCCGCTTCACGGACCGGGTGGTGACGAAACCGTGGGAAGGGCACGTGAAGCAGAAGGGCTACGCGATGTCCCTGGCGCGGAACGACTGGGTCTTTCTCCTGGATGCCGACGAGCGCGTCACCCCGGACCTGCAGGCCTCCATTCGCGCGATCCTCACCGGCGCGGACCGCGACGCGGCCGGATACCGCGTGCCCCGGTTGACCCGATACCTGGGTCGTTGGATCCGACATGGCGGTTGGTATCCCGACCGGAAGCTCCGGCTTCTGCGGAAGTCGCGGGGCCGGATCACCGGAGACGACCCGCACGAGCGCGTGGAGGTGGATGGGCCGGTCGAGGACCTTCACGGCGACCTGATCCATTACACCTACCGCAACCTGTCGCACCAGCTCCGGACCATCGACTTCTTCTCGGACATCGAGGCGGAGAATTTCCGGAAGGGCGGCCGGAGGCCCGGCCTGATCCGCATGCTCCTGCACCCGCCGATCAAGTTCGTCGAGACCTACCTCGTGAAGGCGGGATTCCTCGACGGGATGCCGGGATTCATCATCAGCGTGGCGACCTGTTTCTACGTCTTCATGAAGTACGCCAAGTACTGGGAGCGCGACAACACGGGAGGCGGTGGGACCATGGAAAGTCGAAGCTGACCCCGGTGGCGGGCCCCCGAACCCCGTCCCCCCCGGAACGTGTCCCTCATGCGAATCGCCCTGGTCCTGTATGCCTATTCCGCCACGCGCGGCGGCGTGGAGCGGGTCGTCTGGAACCTCTCCCGGGGCCTGTCCGAGCGGGGCCACGAGGTCCACGTGGTCTGCCATCGCCGAGACGCGGACGGAGAGACGGGGGGCGTCGCGGTCCACGTCGTGCCCGCCACGGAGTGGTCCTCGGCGCTCCGCTACGCGTCCTTCGCCCGGAACGTGGAGGCGTTTTTCCGGGATCGGGATGACGACGTGGTGCAGGGCTTCGGGAGGACGTACGGGCACGACATCGTCCGCGTCGGGGGCGGGTCCCATTGGGAGTATCTGCGCCGCACCCACCCGTCGATGCGGACGGCGTTCGGCCGGCTCGTACGCCGGTTGAACCCGCGCGACCGGGCGATCCTCGCGCTCGAGCGGAGGTGCTACGCCCCGGGGACGTACCGCCGTGTCGTGTGCGTGTCACGGCGCGTGCGGGACGAAGTGAAGCGGCATTTCGGCGTTCCGGACGAGGCGCTCGTGGTCATCCCCAACGGCGTGGACATCCGTCGCTTCCACCCCGACGACCGGGCCGCCCGTCGCATCGCATCGCGGGGCCGGATCGGGCTGCGCGACGGCGACCTGGCGGTGCTCTTTGCCGGTTCGGGATTCGACCGGAAGGGCCTGTCGCATGCGCTGGGCGCCTGTGCCCGCCTCTCCCCGTTGGCGCCGGTCCGGCTCCTGATCGCCGGACGGGACGCACCGGGACCGTACGAGCGCCGGGCGCGCGCGCTCGGGATCGGGGACCGCGTCTCCTTTCTCGGGGAGACGTCCGCCATCGAGTCCCTGTACGCCGCCGCGGACGTGTTCCTGCTGCCGACCCTGTACGATCCCTTTCCCAACACCTGCCTGGAGGCCATGGCGTGCGGGCTTCCCGTCGTGACGACGGCCGTGACCGGGGTGGCCGAGATCCTGACAACGGGGACCGACGGCTTTGTCGTCGATTCGGGCGACCAGGAGGAGGCCCTCGCGGAGACCCTGCGGATCCTGACCGATCCAGGGCGTCGCGAGTCGGTAGGACGTGCCGCCCGCGTGACGGCGGAGCATCACTCGCTGGACGTCTTCCTGGATCGTTCCCTGGCGTTGTATGAGCTGGTCGCAGCACTCAAGCGTGAGGCCCCCCCGGGTGAGGGCCGGAAGGAGTGACGTCGTGGAACGCGTTCTGGCTGTGATCCCGGCCCGGTACGGCGCGGAGCGCCTCCCCGGGAAGCCGCTGCTGCGAGAGACGGGCATGCCCCTGATCGAGCATGGATGGCGTCGCGTGAAGGCCGCCCGCCGGATCCAGGAGGTCCTGGTGGCGACCGACGACGAGCGGATCCGTGCCGCCGCCGTCGCATTCGGCGCCGAGGCCGTCATGACGTCGGCCGCCTGCAGGTCGGGAACCGACCGCGTGGCGGAGGTGGCCGCGGCCCGTCCCGGGGCCGGTCTGGTCCTGAACGTCCAGGGGGACGAACCGGAGGTTGACCCGGAGGCGCTGGACCGTCTGGTCGAGCGGATGGGACGCGATGACGCCCCCATGGGCACGATCGCCTGCCCTTTCCGGGACGAGGACGGCATGCGGGATCCCAACCGGGTCAAGGTGGTCCTGGACCGCCGGGGGCGGGCGCTCTATTTCACGCGCGCGGTGATCCCCTATCGGCGCGACCCGGGAGCGGGGGAGCCGACGCTCCTGCACGTGGGGGTGTACGCCTTCCGTCCGGACTTTCTATCCCGGTTCTCACGCCTCCCGTCGACCCCGTTGGAGCTGGCGGAGAAGCTCGAGCAGCTGCGGGCCCTCGAGCACGGCCACTCCATCGCCGTGGAAGTCGTGGACGTCCCCCCGTGGCCCGGCATCGACACCCCGGCCGATTACGAGGCTTTTGTGCGGCGATGGTCCGCCGGGCGGCGGTGACAGGCGGCTGCCGGTTTGACGCGAGCGTGATGACGACGGGACCTTTTCCGGCCACGACTTGACGAGGCGCGAATGAGCAAGCACATCTTCGTGACGGGCGGCGTAGTCAGTTCGCTGGGCAAGGGGTTGACGTGCGGGGCGATCGGCCTGCTGCTCGAGGGCCGCGGTCTTCGCGTCAGCATCCAGAAGCTGGACCCCTACATCAACGTGGACCCCGGCACCATGAGCCCCTTCCAGCACGGCGAGGTCTACGTGACGGAGGACGGAGCGGAAACGGACCTCGACCTGGGCCACTACGAGCGGTTCACGGATGCCCGGATCAGCCGCGACTCGAACTACACGACCGGTCGCATCTTCAACAGCGTCCTCTCCAAGGAGCGGCAGGGGGCCTATCTCGGACAGACCGTCCAGGTCATCCCCCACATCACGAATGAGATCAAGGACGCCATCCGGCGGATCGAGGGGCCGGACGTCGACGTTGCCATCACCGAGATCGGCGGCACCGTCGGCGACATCGAGAGCACCCCTTTCCTGGAGGCGATCCGGCAGTATTGCCACGAGGTCGGCCGCGAGAATTCCCTGACCATCCACCTGACCCTGCTCCCCTATCTCAAGGCCAGCCAGGAGCTGAAGACGAAACCGTCGCAGCACAGCGTCCAGATCCTCCGTCAGATCGGCATCTTTCCCGACATCCTCGTCTGCCGGACTGAGAAGAAGATGTCCGAGGAGATCAAGGCCAAGCTCGCTCTCTTCTGCAATGTGGACCGGGACAAGGTGATCGAGGAAAAGGACGTCGATTTCAGCATCTACGAGGTGCCAATCGTCTTTGCCGAGCAGAAGCTCGACGAGGTCATCCTTCGCCGCCTCGGCCTCAACGCCGGTCCGCTTCGCATCGAGCGCTGGCAGGCCGTGCTCGACATCCTCAAGAACCCGGCGGACACCCTCGAGATCGGCGTGGTCGGCAAGTACCTGGAGCTGCAGGATGCCTACAAATCCGTCTGGGAATCCCTGACCCACGGCGGGATCGCCAACCGGGTCCGGGTGAAGCTGCGCAAGGTGAACGGAGAGGACATCGAGCGGGACGGGGCCGAGACGCAGCTTCGGGGCATCCACGGCCTGCTCGTCCCCGGCGGGTTCGGCGTGCGGGGCGTCGAGGGGAAGGTGGATGCGATCCGGTACGCACGGGAGAACCGGATCCCCTATTTCGGCCTCTGCCTCGGGATGCAGGCGGCCGTCATCGAGTTCGCGAGGAACGTGGCCGGGCTCCAGGATGCCCACAGCACGGAATTCGACCCGAAGACGCCCCACCCCGTGATCTCCATGATGGAGTCCCAGCGCGGCCTCACCCAGATGGGGGGCACCATGCGGCTCGGCTCGTATCCCTGCTGCCTGACCTCCCCCTCCCGCGCCATCGAGGCCTACGGCCAGACGACCGTTCTCGAGCGCCACCGCCATCGTTTCGAGTTCAACAACAACTACCGGACCCAGTTCCAGAAGCTCGGCATGCGCTTCACCGGCATCTGGCCGATCGGCAACCTGGTCGAGATCGTCGAGCTGGTCGATCACCCCTGGTTCGTTGCCGTCCAGTTCCACCCCGAGTTCAAGTCGAAGCCGACGGCGGCGCACCCGCTCTTCAAAGGCTTCATCGCCGCGGCCCTGGAGCACCGTCGGCACACGGAGCCAACGGCCCCGCCGGCCTCTTCGGGGGCCTCCTGAGTGCCGGGTGGATGCGTTACCGTTGTCGCCCCGGTCGATTTCAGGTAGTGTACGATCGACGGTCAAAACAGGACGGGAGGATGACATGACGGACGAAGGCGTTTCCGACAAGAGCAAGAAGGTCGACGAGGACTGGAAGCGACGCGTGGCCGAGGAGAAGCAGGTCCAGGATGCGGCGCCGCCGCCGGCGTCCAAGGCCCCGAAGGGATCCCCGGCCGCGCCTCCGGGGGGATCTCCGGGGACGGGACCAGGCGCGCCGCGGGCCGCCGCAGGAAAAGACGCCGGTCCGGGCACGGCCCCGCGCTCCGATCCCCGCTTCCTCCAGTTCCTCCAGGGGATTGCCGCCCAGGCTCTCATGGCGCTCGGACAGATCGAGGGGCTTCCCGCTCCGGACCTCCGTCAGGCCAAGATGGTGATCGACACCCTCGTCATGCTCCAGGAGAAAACGGAGGGGAACCTGACCCGCGAGGAGGTGCAGTCCCTGAAGGGCCTGATCCAGGAGCTCCAATCGATATACGTGCAAATGGCGACGTGAGGCAGGACGTGGGCGATGCCGGATCAGGTGGGATTCACCGGATGACCCCGGATCACGACAACGCGGTCGAATGGCTGTACTTGAACGACGACTACATGCCGCTTGAACGGGGCCGTGTCCCCGTCGAGGACCGCGGCTATCTGTTCGGCGACGGCATCTACGAGGTCGTGCGCCGCTACGGCGGGCGTTTCTTCCGGCTCCGGGAGCACTTGGCCCGTCTGCGCGCGAGCGCAGCGGCCATCGACCTCGAGGTCCCCCTGTCCGACGAGGCCCTGGCGTCGGTCTGTGCAACGCTGGCGACGCGGTCGGGTCTGGCCGACTGCACGGTCTACATCCAGATCACGCGCGGCGTGGCGCCGCGGGCGCACGCGTTCCCGAAGGACGCCCGCCCCAGCGTGATGGCCTTCGCCCGGGCCGTGGCCCCGCCCTCCCCCGTTCAGCGTGAGGCGGGCATCCCCGTGATCAGCGTAACCGACGACCGGTGGGGGCGCTGTCACATCAAGTCCCTCAATCTGCTGGCGAACGTCCTGGCCAAGGAGAAGGCCCATGCGGCGGGCGGATTCGAGGGCCTATTTGTCCGGGACGGCATCGTGACCGAAGGGACGGCGAGCAACGCCTTCCGGGTCCAGGGGAGGATCATCTCCACGCATCCCGCGGACAACCGGATCCTGCATGGGGTGACCCGTGCGACGGTGATCGAGGCCGCGCGGGCGGCCGGGTTCCCGGTGCGCGAAGAGCCGCGATCGCTCGGGGATTTTCTCGGGGCGGACGAGGTCTTCCTCTCGGGAACGACCGTGGAAGTGATCGGGGTCTCGACGCTTGACGGCACGCCCATCGGGGACGGGCGTCCCGGACCCGTGACGAAGGCCCTGCACGAGGCCTTTGTGCGTCTGACGCGCGGGGTTTCTTGACCCGGCGGGGAAGCCCATGACCCGGCATGCGATGCTCGCGGGGATCCTGGCCTGCGCCGCTCTCGCGGGGTGCGACGAGTCGGGCAAGCCGTCCCCGTTGATCGTCGCGATCTCGTCGCCCACCACCGGCTCCGCATACGACACCAACCAGCCCTCGGTCGTCCTGCAGGGCTCGGCGAACGGAGGCGAGCGGGTCACGCAGGTCACCTGGGTCAACACGGCGACGCTGGGGAGCGGGACTGCGGCCGGCCTACAGAGCTGGAGCGCCACCATCCCCCTCACCGCGGGGAACAACCCGATTGCGGTCACCGGGCATGATTCTAACGGCAACGACGGGACCTGCTCGATCACCATCAACTATCAGCCGGGCTTCCACCTCGCGCCGCAGTCGATGGCATTCGAGACCGCGTCGGGTCTCCCTCCCCCGCCCGCCGGAGCGGCGGACCTGACGTTCAACGGGGGGGGGCTGACCGCCTGGACGGCCGCGAGCGACAGTCCCTGGCTCCGCGTGACGCCCGCGTCGGGGACGATCACGGCCGTCGATACGGTTTCCCTGGCCGTCACCGTCGTCGCCAGCGAGACCGATTCCTGGCTGGGCTCCCTTTCCGCCGTGAACGCCCCGACGCCCCGGAACGGACATGTTGCGGTCTGGACCGGCGTGACGATGTTTGTTCCCTGGGGCGCAGCGGACACGGACTTCTGGAACTACGCGCCGGACAGCTGGTCCGGGCCGTTCTCCAGCACGGGATCCAGCCCCGCCCGATGGCGCGCCTCGGCCGTCTGGACGGGCACCGAGGTGATCATCTGGGGCGGCCAGGAAGGGGCCGCAAACGTGTCCACCGGCTATCGGTACAATGTCCTCGCCAATGCCTGGGCGCCGATCGCCGAAGACGGCGCGCCCTCTGCGCGGCGCGGCCACACGGCGGTCTGGACCGGGACGGAGATGATCGTCTGGGGGGGGGCCGACGGGGCCTCCTTCCGGAACGACGGCGGGCGGTATTCCCCGCTGACCGACACGTGGGGCGTTCCGCCGACGACGTCTGGTGCACCGACCGCCCGCGGCGGGCATGGCGCGGTCTGGACCGGGTCGGAGATGATCGTCTGGGGAGGCGGAGATGCCGGGGGGGACGTGGTCACCGGGGCCCGGTACAACCCGTTCACGGATGCCTGGACCGGGGCGACGACGACGACCGGCGCTCCCGCGGCCCGGGACGCCTTTGCGGCCGCCTGGACGGGGACGGAGATGATCGTCTGGGGCGGCCACGACGGGACCGGTTACCTCTCCAGCGGGGCGCGCTATGACCCGGCGGCGGACCTCTGGCGGGGGGCGACCGCGACCCTCGGAGCCCCGACCGCCCGTGACGGCGCCACCGCGGTCTGGGCGGGATCCGAGTTCATCCTCTTCGCGGGGCACGACGGAACGAACCCGCTCAACGACGGGGCGCGTTACCGTCCGCCGGTCAGCCTGACTCCGGGCACCTACACGGGGACGGTGACCGTGGCCGACCCGACCGGTTCGTTTGCCGCCCGCACCCTCCGCGTCACGCTGGTCGTGGGGCCGTGACCCGGGGCGAATCGAATGTTGAAGGCACGTCCGGTCACCGGCCTCCGTCCGAAAGTCCCGTCCCCCTGAAGTGGCCGCTTCATTGGAAGGCGGCCTTGATCTCGTTCGAGACCGCGTCGGGGAGTCGGCTGAGCAGTTCGTCCGCCTTTGCGGTATCGCCGGCCGCGAGGGCAAAGAAGGCTGCGAGGGCGAGGTCCTCGGGGGGCTCGCTCTCCGCCAGGGCGGCCGAGAGGCTGCGCCGGTCTGTAAGCGAGAGCACCCCCCACGGGACCTGGGCGGACACGCCGCCGCCCGGCGTCGAGAGCTGGTCCCCCGCATCGAGAGCCTTCGCCTGAACCTTCCCGCCCATAGCCGCAAATTCGAAGCGCGGCGTGCGTCCCGTCCGGAGCGCCTCGCGCAGGCGCGTCTTGAGCCGGGCGTCCCAGGCGGCGAGGGCAGCCGGTGCGGCCTGCGGGCGTTGTGCCGCGGGCGTGGAGGTCGGTCGGGACGGATTGTCCGCCATCGCGACGGCGCCCGATCGCCCGCGGTCCGGGGGGCGTTTCAGGCGGCGCGACACCTGGGACGCGTAGAGGTCCTGCGGCACAAGCTGGGCCGGAGGCACCGGCTCCCACCACTTTCCCGCCTTGTCGAGGATCGGATTCTCGTTCGAGGCGACGCCCACGAAGTTCATCTGGTCCGGGCCGAAGATGTCGGCCGGGTAAGGGACCGGGTTCTTCGCGCGCAAGTTCCAGAAGGTTCCCCAGGCGGCGCAGTGCTTGCCGAGC
>CAYUME010000033.1:0-15618 GCA_964445475.1 uncultured Planctomycetia bacterium | reverse complement strand
CGCGGCGTCGGCGGCGCGTGCGAAGGCGTCGCCGAGGTCCGCGCCCGCCGCGGACGCCTGGCGCAGCGCCTCCACGGCGGGGATCATCGCGTCGAGCATCGTCTTGTCGCCGGGCTGGGCGGGGGTCTGCTTCCGGAGGGCGGCCAGACCCGTCTCGAAGGCCGTCGCGGCGGCGGACGCGTCGGGCGCGTCGGCGCCCTTCAGCCCCTCCGCCAGGCCCATGAAGAACGACCCGAAGAGCGGGCAGGTGGCGCCGCCGTCGGGGCTCATCACGGCCCAGGCGACGGCCTCGACGAGGCCCGGCAGATCCTCCGGCGGCGCGCTGGTCGCGGCCGCCAGGGCGCTGCCCATGGCCCGTTTCATCGTCGTGCCGTGGTCGCCGTCGCCGCAGACGGAGTCGAGCCGGGAAAGCGTCGCCTGCTCCGCCTCGACCTTCGCCGCGGCCGCCCGGAGCATCCCGGTGAAATCCGTTCCGGTCAGCGTCTTCGTCATCGCAGGAGGCCCTCAGCGTACCGTCAGGTAGGGCGTGTCGCAGGGCGCGTTCCAGAGCCTCAGCAGCTCGTCGTCCATCCGCATGATGTTCAGCTGGAACCCGGCCATCTCCTGGACGGTCAGGAACGCGTCGACGGCGCTGGCGGCGATCCGGATCTTCCGGCTCGCGCAGACCTGGTGGATGCGGCGGAAGACGATGAAGAGCTCCATCAGCGTCGTGGCGCCGGCGCCGTTGAGGACGACCAGGATCTGCTCGCCGGACTGGATCTTCAGGTCGGCGAGCAGCTGGCCCAGCATCGCCTCGGCGGTCTCGTCGGCGGTCTTGATCTTCATCCGGCCGGTCCCGGCCTCGCCGTGCTGGCCCATCCCGATCTCCATCTCGTCGTCGGGGAGCGTGAAGATCGCCTGGCCGGTGGAGGGGTGGGTGGCGGGGGTCATGGCCACGGCGAGGGTGGCCATGTTCCGCTCGGCCCGCTCGGCGACGGCGAGGCACTGGTCGAGCGACGCGCCGGCCTCGGCGGCCGCGCCGGCGATCTTCATGACGGGGATGCAGCCGACAAGACCCCGCCGGTTCTCCGGCTTCTCGCGCGGGCCGCCCGCGATGTCCTCGTGCGTCAGGATCGTCTTGACGTTCAGGTTCTGCTTTTTCGCCATCTCCATCGTCAGGTTGGAGTTCAGGACGTCGCCGGCGTGGTTGAGGACGACGAAGAGGACGCCGGCCCCTCGCTCGGCGAGGCGGATGGCTTCGAGGCACTTGGGGGCGCCCGGGGCCGCGAAGATCTCGCCGGGGACGCTGACGTCCAGCATCCCCTCGCCGACGAACCCGCTCAGCGCCGGCTCGTGCCCGCTGCCGCCGAGCGTGATGACGCCGACCTTGCCCTGCGCCTTGGGCTTCGCCCGGACCACCAGGCGGTTGGGCGTGAGCTGGACCTTGCCGGGAAAGGCGAGGGTGTAGCCTTCCAGCAGCTCCGGGACCAGGTTGTCGGGCGCGTTGATGAACTTCTTCATGACCATGGTCGTCCTCTCCACTGGGATTGAGGGTCTGCGGGGGGCCGGGCTACTTCGATTGCATCAGCTCGACGAGCAGCCCGTCTTTCACGATGAAGGCCACCTGGAGGGTCGGCGTCGCATCGAAGGGCGGGACGACCACCTCTTCGCCCTTCAGGGCGGCGGCGAGGTCCTTCACCTCGAAGGCGACGTGCGGCTCCGTCTGGAGCTTGTGCGGCATCGGGCTGCCCGCCTCGAAGCGCAGGAACTCGAACCGGTAGGGGTGGGCCTCGGGGTCGGTGACGTGGACCTTGGCGCCCTCGATGTAGACCGCGTTCGCTTGCGGCCGCTGGGTCGGGACGCCGACGTGACGGAATTCGGACATGCGAGCCCCCTTTCTACGACAAAGGTATCACCTGGTGACATCCTCGTGGTCGACGCCCATGGATCCTCGCCGTTCCCCCGAAGGGGAGAAGGGCGGGGATCGCCTTTCCGGGAGGCTCTGTTGTCTGTTCCGCTGCGGGTGGAGCAGGCGAGATCCCTTGTCGTCAGCCAGTAGAGAATAACATCTGACGCCCATTTTTGCCATACTTGACTCCCTTCCCGTGCAGCGATAGAGTGTATCAATCATGGTTTAGGGGGCAGCGGGGGCGCATTCGGTTCCGGGCGACGGATCGGGTCTGCGGGCCGGCATGCGCCCGTCACCCGGCCGGATTCCCGAAGCCGGCGCGCGTTCCTGCTGGGCGGACCGGGCAAAAGGCGCACCTGCGATTATTATTTAATATAGAAGGCTTCGCCTGGAATCCGGGCGGATCCGGCGCCTGGAGATCGCGCCCTGAGCGAGCCGGACGCGAAGCGCGACGGCAGCGAGGCACCAGCCGACAGGAGAAGCTCATGCGCACCCTGATCGCGGCGACCGCGCTCGCGGTGGTCCCGCTCGCCGGCCTCGTGGCGCGCGCCGCGGATCCCCCGCCGTACGTCAAGAAGGCCACGTGGCACGAATCGCTGATCGTCTCGCGCGAGGCGCTCCGGAAGAAGGAGGCCGAGCAGGGGCAGAAGGCGGGGAAGGCCGTCACGGCCATTGACCTGGGCGTCTGGCACATGAGCGGGCCGTTCGCCACGCCCGGCGGCAAGCGGGACTTCGCCTTCGCCTTCCCGCCCGAGAAGGAGGCGGACCTCAACACGCCGGGGCGGAGCCCCAAGGCTGCGCTGGCGAAGCGGTACGGGGACCTGGACTGGAAGCCTCAGCCGCAGTTCCGTGACGGCATCCCGCACAACCTGGTCGCCGGGACGAACGAGTCCACCTACCTCCATCGAACGATCACCGTCCCCGCGCCCCAGACCCTCACCGGCTACTTCGGGAGCGACGACGGGATCCGGGCCTGGCTCAACGGCAAGCTGATCCTTTCCCAGGATGTCTCCCGCGGGCACGGGCCCAACCAGGACCAGGCGCCGATCGAGCTCCAGCCGGGCGCCAACCATCTCCTGCTGAAGATCCACAACACGGGGGGCGGTCACGGCTTCTATTTCCACACGAAGCCCACGCCGGTCGGCGGCGGGGGGGTCCCGGATCCCGGCCAGGTCGCCCGGAACGAGATCTGGAACCGCGTGGCGCACGATTTCCGTTCCGGCACGGCCCCGCGCGAGATGAAATGGGAGCGGCAGGATCACATCTGGGAGGAGGACTGGGAGGCCGGCGACCTGAAGGACCTCGGATCCCGCTACGTGAAGGCGATCCGCCTGCCCGAGCTCGAGCGGGAGGCCGCCGACCGGCTCGCCCGGGTCCGGACCCTCGAAGACCTGGGGACGGTGTGCGAGTCCTATTATACCGCCCGCCGTCTCGGGGAGTCCTCCCGGCTCGTCCTGCAGTTCGATTTCAAGGCCCTTCGCCTCTCGATCGCGAACCTCGCCGCGTCCGGCGCCGGGGCCTACCCGCAGGGGGAGGCGCTGCTCCGCCGGTGCGACGCCCTCGAGAAGCAGGTCGGCGACCTCGCCGGGACCGACGTGCGGAAGGACGCCGCCGCCATCCGCCGCCTCGCCGACCTGGGCGACGCGATCGACGACCTCCGCACCGAGGCGCTGGTGACCCGGAACCCGCGCTTCGACTTCGACAAGCTCCTGCTGGTCAAGCGAGGCGAGAACCATCTCGGCCTCTCCCAGAACTGGCAGTCCAACGCCTCGGTCGGCCGCAACGGCTACGACAACGAGATCGCCGTCCTCTCGCCCGTCGGGCCGAGGGGGCAGCTCACGACGCTCTACCGGCCCGAAAAGGGCGAGTTCGTCGGCGACGTCGACCTCCACTGGGACGCCGACCGCATGCTCTTCTCCTCGATCGGGACGCACGGCCGCTGGCAGGTCTTCGAGATCAAGTCGGACGGCTCGGGGCTCCGGCAGGTGACGCCCGGCGAGGAGAACGACGTCGACAACTTCGACGCCTGCTACCTGCCCAGCGGGAAGATCATTTTCGCCTCCACCCGGTGCTTCCACGGCGTCCCCTGCGTGGGCGGCGGCGACCCGGTCGCCAACCTCTGCCTGCTGGACCCGGCGACCGGAGGCGTCCGCCAGCTCTGTTTCGACCAGGACCAGAACTGGAGCCCCGCGGTGCTCAACAACGGCCGGGTCCTCTATACCCGCTGGGAGTACAGCGACACGCCGCACTACTTCACGCGCATCCTCATGCACATGAATCCCGACGGGACGGAGCAGATGGAGTACAGCTTCAGCAACTCCTACTGGCCCAACTCCACGTTCTACGCCCGCCCGATCCCCGGCCACTCGACCCAGGTGGTCGCCATCGTCTCGGGCCACCACGGCGTGCCGCGGATGGGGGAGCTGATCCTTTTCGATCCGGCGCTGGGACGGCAGGAGGCCTCCGCCGCCGTCCAGCGGATCCCGGGCCACGGCAAGTCGGTGCCCCCGGCGATCCAGGACGGGCTCGTGGAGGGGAGCTGGCCCAAGTTTCTCCATCCCTATCCGCTCGACGGGCAGTACTTCCTCGTCTCGTGCAAGATGACCAACGAGTCGCCGTGGGTGATCTGCCTGGCGGACGTGTTCGACAACCTGGTCCCCCTGCTGGAGCTCCCGGGCTACGCCCTGTTCGAGCCCGTGCCGGTCCGCAAGTCGACCGTCCCCCCGGTCGTCCCCGATAAGGTCGATCTGACCCGGGACACCGCCTCCATCTACCTGCAGGACGTCTACTCCGGCCGGGGCCTTCGCGGCGTCCCCCGCGGCACCGTCAAGAAGCTCCGGGTCTACGAGTACCATTTCGCCTACAACGGCATGGGCGGTCACATCAACATCGGCGTCGACGGGCCGTGGGACGCCCGCCGCATCCTGGGCACCGTGCCCGTCTACGAGGACGGCTCCGCGTTCTTCACGGTCCCGGCCAACATCCCCGTCTCGGTCCAGCCCTTGGACGCCGAGGGGAAGGCCGTTCAGGTCTTCCGCTCCTGGTACACCGCCATGCCCGGGGAGACGGCCACCTGCATCGGCTGCCACGAGCCCCAGAACTCCACGCCGTCGCTGCGGCGCACCCTCGCGGCCACGAAGGCACCCGTCGCGATCGAGCCGTGGCGGGGCCCCGCGCGCGCCTTCGGCTTCACGCGGGAGGTCCAGCCCGTCCTCGACCGGTACTGCGTGGGGTGCCATGACGGCGGGTCGGGCGGCGGGAGGCCCCGCCCAACCTGGCCGACACCGGACGCGGCGACATGAACTTCACGAAGTCCTACCTCGCGCTCCACCCCTACGTCCGGCGCCCCGGTCCCGAGAGCGATTACCACATCCAGGCGCCCTGCGAGTGGCACGCCGACACCAGCGAGCTGATCCAGATGCTCCGGAAGGGCCACCACGGCGTGCAGCTCGACGCCGAGGGGTGGGACCGCCTGGTCACCTGGATCGACCTCAACGTGCCCGACCACGGCACATGGGGCGAGCACCGGAACGGCAACATCGACGGCATCGTCCAGCGCCGCCTGGCGATGCGCACGAAATACGCCAATCGCCCCGAGAACCCCGAGCAGTACCCGACGCCGCCCCCCGCGCGGCCCGCCTTCGTGAAGCCCCCGCCGGAGCCGGCCCGACCGGCCGTGGCGGTCGACGTCGCCGGATGGCCGTTCGACGCCGCCGAGGCCCGGAAGCGGCAGGAGGCGGCCGGAGCTCAGGCCGCGCTCAAGGTCAAGGTCGGCGACGCCGACGTCGACCTGGTCCTGGTCCCGGCCGGCTCGTTCGTCATGGGCTCCTCCGACGGGTTCCCCGACGAATATCCCCCCTCCCGCGTCACGATCGACAAGCCCTTCTATATGGGCCAGTTCGAAGTGACCAACGCCGAGTATGCCCGGTTCGACCCCGCGCACGAGAGCGGTTTCGTCAGCGAGTTCAACAAGGACCACGGCAACCGCGGCCATGCGATCAACCGCGACCGGCAGCCCGTCGTCCGTGTGTCCTGGGATCGCGCCATGGCCTATTGCGCCTGGCTCGCGAAGGAGACCGGACGCGACTTCACGCTCCCCTCCGAGGCCCAGTGGGAGTGGGCCTGCCGGGCCGGCACGGCGTCCCCGCTCCACTACGGGGGCGTCGAGGTCGATTTCGGCAAGCTCGCCAACCTCGCCGACCAGCGGGTCAACGAGCTCACCCGCGCCTCGCCCGACTGGATCCCCGCGATCGCCGGCGTGAACGACGGCGCCATCGTCACGGACCATGTCGGCCGCTATCCTCCCAACGCCTGGGGCCTCCACGACATGGTCGGCAATGCGGCCGAGTGGACCCGGACGACGTACCGGCCCTATCCGTGGCGGGACGACGGCCGGGACGAGGGGCGTCCCGACGGGCGGAAGATCGCGCGCGGCGGCTCCTATTACGACCGGCCCGTGCGCGCCCGGAGCGCCTTCCGCATCGATTACCCGCCCTGGCAGCGCGTCCACGACGTCGGCTTCCGCGTGGTCTGTTCCGTGGAGCCGGTCCGGAAGGTGGCCGCCGCGGAATGATGACCGGACCCATGCTTCACTCCAGGCCTTGGTTTGCCCGGTGCCTCGTGGCTGCGGCCTTGGCGTTTCCCGCCGGGTGCGGTAAGGGCCGGGATGGCGAACGGGAGCTGGCGGGTCTTCGGGATCAGCTTCACGCGGTCGAGGTCCAGCTGGCCCAGGCCCGTGCGGAGAAAGAGGCCCTGGAGGCGGATGTCGAGCGCCTCAAGAAGCACCTGGTCGAGGTGCTGACCGCGGAGGCGGTCTCGGACGAGGCCCTGGCCGCGTCCCGGGAGGAGAAGGCCCGGCTCAACGGGCGCCTGACAGCGGCCTTGGACACGGCGCAGTCGGCGCAGGTCGTGGCGAAGTCGTCCGAGACGCTCGCCGCCGAGGGGCGGGCGATCCTGGACCGGCTGAAGTCCCTCGAGGCCGAGGTCACGAAGTCCCGCGCGGAGTGCGAAGCGCTTCGCCGGGAGAAGGGCGCCCTGGAGGCGCACGACCGCGATCTTCAGGCGATCCTGGAGGCCAAGGATCGCGAACTGGCCGACGCGCGCACCCGCGTCGCGGCGCTCGAGTCGCTGGACCCGGAGGCCGACGCGAAGGCGCGGCTGGCCCGCGGCAGGAAGACCCCCGTCGCGCCGGGCCTCTCCCTGCCCGTCCGCTTCGAGGCACGGCCCGGGGAGTCGTTGCGCTGGGTCTGGGCGGTCGTGGAGGGGCCGCCGGACCTGGCGGCGGAGTCCGTCGAGTTTCACGTCGCCGGTCCCGACAGCGTGCGCGTCTACTCCGCGCTCGCCGGCAAGGAGAAGAAGGGGGACGAGGGCGGCGTCCGGGTGGGCGCCACGGGCACCTGGACCGTTCTCTGGACGAACCGGCATCCGACGGCGTCCGTCACGATCCAGTACGCGGTGTACGTCGTCCCGGCGAAGCGGTAGGGGGCGGGACCGGTGCGGGCCCGCCCGGCGACCGCGTCCCCGACCTGCGACCCGGCCGCGGCCTTTGTTGCCTGGGGAGTCGCGCGACGACTACGTTCCCGGGGACTTCAGACGAGTCGCTGCGCGGTAGAGCCACGCCGCCAGGATCGCCATCAGGACCATCCCCGGCCACGTCCAGACCGATTCCAGCCCGCAATCGAGCGGGTTGACGCCCCCGTTCATCACGATCGGCACCGCCAGCAGGATCCCCAGGACCGCCTCGCCCGTGATCAGGCCCGCGGCGAAGAGGAGGCCGCCGCGTTGCGGCGCCGTGCGGGTGGTCTCGTCCCGATCCCGGAGGGCCCGGCCGGCCGCCCACGCGATGATCCCTCCGAGGAGCATGGCCGTGCCCATCTCCAGGGGCAGGTAGAGTCCCACCGCCACGGCCAGGACCGGCGTGCGGAACCCCGAGCCCCGCCGCTCCAGGAGGAGGTCGATCGCCACCACGACGACGGCGACCCCCATCCCGATGCCCACCATGGTCCAGGGGAGATTCCGCTCGAAGACCCCCCTCGCGACGGAGGCCATGAGCGTGGCCTGCGGCGCCGCGAGCGGCTTCTGGCCCGCGACCGTGATGGGGCCGATCCCGTAGGCCTTGAGGAGGAGCGTCAGGACGGGGGCCATGACCAGCGCCCCGGCCAGCACGCCGACGATCTGCATGACCTGCTGCTTCCAGGGGGTTGCGCCGACCAGCTGGCCCGTCTTGAGGTCCTGCATGTTGTCGCCGCCGATGGCGGCGGCGCAGCAGACGGCCGAGCCGATCAGGATCGCCGCCGCCGGGCCGGTCGTCGCGTCCAGGCCGACCGCCATCAGGAGCAGCGCCGTCGTCAGGATCGTCGCGATCGTCACGCCGGAGACGGGGTTGTTCGAGGAGCCCACCAGGCCGGCCATGTAGGAGGCGACGGCGCTGAAAAGGAACCCGGCCGCGAGCATCACGACGGCCATGAAGGCGGAGAGGAGCCAGTGGCTCGTCATCCACGCGAAGACCCCGAAGAGCAGGACGGCGCAGACGCCGAGGGCGGCGGCGAGGAGGGGGATGGGGATGTCGATCTCCGTCCGGGGGGGCGCCACGCGGCCCGCGCCGCGCGTTGCGCGGTAGGCGTCCAAGCTGGCCCGGAGGCCGGCCGCCAGGTTGCCCCGCATCCGGATCAGGGCCCAGAGGCCGCCGACGAGCATCGCGCCGACGCCGACGTATCGGGCCTCCGCCTTCCAGAGCCCGTACGCGATCCCGGCGGCATCCGCGCCCGGGGGATGATTCCCGATCGCGGCCAGGATCGGGATGACGGCATACCACGTCAACGCCCCCCCCAGGAAGACGAGGATGGCGATGTTCAGGCCGACGATGTACCCCACGCCGGTCAGGGCCGGGGCCAGGTTGATGCCGGCATAGCCGACGGTCCCTCCGATCCAGTACGCCTTTTCCGCCACGCCGTTCCAGAGGCGGAGCCCCGTCTCGCCCAGCTTGAAGAGCGCGCCGAGGGCGCCTCCGGCGGCGAGGAGGCCGATCCCCGGTCCGCCGGTCGTCCGGCCGCCTTCCGGGGGGCGGTCCCCGATCTTCAGGACCTCCGCCGTGGCCACCCCTTCGGGGAATCTCAGGTCCGAGCCGATCACCAGGGCCCGGCGGAGGGGGATGGTAAAGAGGACGCCGATGACGCCGCCCAGGGCGGCCAGGACCGTCGTCTTCAGGTAGTCGAATTCCTGCCAGGTCCCGAGGAGGACGAGGGCGGGGAGGGTGAAGATGACGCCGGCGGCGAGGGACTCGCCGGCCGAGGCGGCCGTCTGGACGATGTTGTTCTCGAGTATGTTCGAGCGGCGGACGAGGCGGAGGACGCCCATCGAGATGACCGCGGCGGGGATCGAGGCGGCGACCGTCATGCCGGCCTTCAGCCCCAGGTAGGCGTTGGCCGCGCCGAGGAGCATGCTCAGCCCCGCCCCCAGCAGGACGGCCTTGACCGTGATCTCCGGGAGGCGGACGCCGGGGGGGACGTGGGGCGGGGGGGCGGTCGGGGCCGGAGGCGGAAGTGCGTCCTTCATGCGGACGGTTGTAGCAGGTTCGGCGGCAAAGTCCAGTCCGAGCGGCGGCCGGGCTTGCGGCGAGGCCCTTCGGGGCCTGGGACGGGGGCGAGATGCCTCGGAGCCGTCAGGTCTCCACGGCGTCCCAGACGCGGGTGTTCTCGCCGCGTCGGATCTCGACGCGGGTGACCATGGGCATGCGGGCGAAGCGACGGCGGAAATACTCCGCCAGCCGGTCGGAGGCGGCGAACTTGAGGACGATGACGGGCCGCTCGCCGACCCCCGTGGCGAGGACCTCGTCCAGGCTGATGCCCCGGTCGGCGAACGCCAGGGTCACCCGCGCCAGCACGCCCGGACGGTTGCTGTGATCCAGGCGCAGGATGCAGATCCAGACGGGAAGCATGCGTCGGCTCTCCTCACGCCTTCAAACCCAGCGCGTGGAACATCGCGCGCGCCCGGTCCGCGGCGGCCTTGACGGCGAGCGCCTCCTCGGCCCACAGCTGGATCGGCTCGAACCGCTCGATCCCGCGGATCGAGAGCACCACCGGGACGCCGGTCACGCCGTGGATGCCGAGGTACTCCCCCTCGATGCCCACCTGGGCCGCCGCCAGGGCCTGGTTGCCGTTCACCAGGGCCTGGATCAGGCGCACCAGCATCTCGGCGGCGCCCAGCGGGGTCCGCGCGCCGCTCAGGTGCGTCACCAGCGGTCGCAGGATGGCGCGCAGGTCGGCGGGCAGCCGCTCCAGCCGGTCGTAGGCGGCGGCCGGCGGCTGCTCGCGCATGAGCTGCAGGATCTCCGAGAGGACCTCCATCCGGTCCGGCGCGGGGCGCCGCAGCGACTCGATCCGCCGCTGCCCCTCCGGCGAGTCGAAGCCCCAGGCGGAGACGGTGCTCCAGCAGGGCACGATCCCGAACCCGTGCTCGCCCAGCGCAAGCCCCTCGACCGCCTGGCGGCGGACGCCCAGCTCGCCGGCGATCTCGTGCCGGAAGCGCAGGGTGTCGAGATAGGCCCCCATGCCGATGACCCGCTCGCGGGCCAGGTGCCGGCAGAAGACCTTGACGCCCAGCTCGACCGGATTGGAGACGACGAGCACCAATTCCTCGCCGTGCCCGTGCTCCTCCAGGTTCTTCGCGTAGTCCTCGAAGAGCGGCAGGTTCGTCTGCGCCAGCCCGTTGCGGTCGGGAATGCGGGTGAGGTCCTGCGGCACGGTCGCGCCGGCCGCCACGATGATGATGTCGCCCAGGACGTCCCGCGGGCTGTAGGCCAGGTCCAGCTCGGGCAGCCGCTCGGCAAACGCGTCGCTCAGGTCGGCCGCGAGGCCCCGCAGGTGCCACTCGCTGGACGGGTCGTCCCGCTCGACCAGCTGGAGACGCGCCGTGGGCGGCAGGATGCGGTTCTGGATGAGGCCGACCGCGATCGACCGGCCGATCGTGCCGGCGGCGCCGATGATCGAGATGTCCATGCGCGGGATAGTAGCCGCGACGGGGAGGCGTGTCCATAGCCTCTGCACCGCCGGGGAGGGGGGGCGACGGCGACGCGGTCGTCCCCCCGGTGCCGGGAGATGGCCGCGTCGAGCGGCGGAGGCCGGGAGACCTCCGCCCGTTCCGGGCACGAGGGCGGACCCTTTGCGCGGGGAGGCCGGACTCAGGTCGTGATCTCGTACCCCTTGCGCTGCTCGCGGCTCTCGAATTTCGCCGCCTCGGGGTCGCCGACGATCTTCTCGGCCTTCGGGTCCCAAGTCAGCTTCCGCCCGAGCCGGATGGCGATGCCGCAGAGGTGGCAGGTCGTGAGCGCGCGGTGGTGCGTGAAGACGTCCGAGGTCGTCATGCCCCGGTCCTTGACGCAGGCCATGAAGTTGCCCATGTGGCTGTTGCTGTCCTTGCCCTTGCGGAGCTTCTTCAGGACCTCTTCGGGGAGGGGGTCGCTCTTGAGCGCGTCGACGGGGGGGCCGTCGTGCTTCCCGCGGTTGACGAAGAACGTCCCTTTCTCCCCCTCGAACGTGATGCCGTTCCCCTGGCTGACGACGAACATCTCGACGTCGTTGGGGAAGACGCACTTGATGTTGAAGGCCGTGGCCGTGTTGTAGCAGTCGTCCTTCACCGGCATGCCGTTCTTCAGCTCGCTGGCGTGCGTGGCGGAGATCGGCTCGACGGTCGTGGGCCCGCTCTCGTCCATGCCGATCGCCCACTGGGCGATGTCGACATGGTGGGCGCCCCAGTCGGTCAGCTTCCCGCCGGAGTACTCGTACCACCAGCGGAAGGAGCCGTGACAGCGCTCCTTGATGTAGTCGACCAGGGGCGTCTGGCCGAGCCAGCGCTCCCAGTTGAGGCCCGCCGGGGGCTCCCCCTTCTTGAAGGGCCCGCCGTTGGGGCCGCCGCCGATGGCCACGGTGGCCTTCTTGACCTTCCCGATGCGCCCGGTCTGGCACATCGCCACTGATTTCAGGAAGAACTCCTTGTTCTCGCTCCGCTGCTGCGTCCCCACCTGGAAGACGCGCTTCGTCTTTTTCGCGACCTCGCAGATCTTCTTCCCCTCGTCGATCGTCAGCGTCAGCGGCTTCTGGCAGTAGACGTCCTTCCCGGCCTTCATGGCGTCGATGCTGATCTTCACGTGCCAGTGGTCCGGGGTGCTGCAGGTGACGACGTCGATGTCCTTGCGGTCGAGCAGCTTCCGGTAGTCGTCGAAGATCTCCCGCTTGCCGTTCTCGGAGACGCGGCCGGCGTGCTCCTTGTCGACATCGCAGACGGCGAGGATGGTGCCGTACCGGGAGGCGGCGCCGAGGTCCCCGCGGCCCATGCCGCCGTTGCCGATGCAGCCGACGCCGACGCTCTCGTTGGCGCCGAGGACGTTCCGGTGCGCCAGAAGGGAGGGCAGGAACCCGGCCCCGGCGGCGAGGCCGGCGGAGGATTTCAGGAACGCGCGGCGGGTGGCGGGGGCGTCGGCCATGGGGCTTTCCTCCGGAATGGGACGGGGGATAGTGCACGGGTACGGACGGCGCGGCACGGGACGACGCGCACGTACAGAGTACGGGTCGGATCTCCGCCTCCAACCATACAGGAAACCCGGATTTCCTTCAATTACGGATTCCGCTTCGTGCCGCTTTCTCAACGTGGTATTTTCAGAGGGTGCCGAGAGGCGGAGGGCTTCGGGATCGCGGCCGGCTTCCCGGTCTGGAGTGGCGTGCATGCTGATCCACTACGAGTGTCCGAAGTGCGGGTACAAGGGCGTGACGGTGATGCCGCCGGACGGCATCGTGAAATGCCGCTGCGGGGCCCCCGTGCCGGCAGCTCGGAAGCCCGGTCCGGCGACGGGCGGGCGGACGACGCCCCGAAAGGCGGCCACTGCCGGGTCGACGGCCGCCCGGAAGACCGCGACGGCGCCGAAGCCAGCCGCGGCGGTCCCGCTGAAACCTGACGCGAAGGCGGCCCCGGCACCCGACACCGGATCGGAGGGGGAGCCGGAGGCCGAGGTGCCGGTCGATTCTCCCGCCAAGCCCGTGTCGAAGGCGACGGGCCGATCCGCGGCACCGGCGCCGGCCCGAGAGCCGGCGAAGCCGTCCGCCCGGGGCCTGCGCAGGGACCCGGGCCGGGCCGCGATGCCGGTGCGATCCGACGGCGACAGGCCGAAGAAGAAGCCCCCCGTTCCGTGGCTGATCGCCGCCGGGCTCGGCGCGGCCGTTCTGCTCGTGGGCGTCGGCGTGCTCGTGACGTCCGGCGGCCGGAAGCCGACGCCCGCGAGGCGCCCCGCGTCCTCGTCCCCAGGCGAGGCCGCGTCCCCCGGCGCGACCGCGTCGGTCAAGCCGGAGGCGCCCCTGCCGGAGGTGCGGATGGGCGGGGCGACCGACGCCGAGATGAAGGCCTTCGACCGGAAGCTCGCGCAGACCCTCTCCAAGCTGAAGACCCTCGAGGACATCGGGGAGAAGGTCGCGCTGGCGGAGGACCTCGCCCGCTCCGCGCCCGACGCACAGGCCCGGCACGAGGCCACGAAGGTCCTCAATACGCTCGAGGACGCGGCGGACGCGGAGAACGACCGGCGCTACAAGGCGGCGCAGGCGAAGGCCTCGGCGCTGGTCGCGGAAAAGAAGCTCGCGGAGGCGGCCGACGCGTGGGACGCCTTCCATGCGGTCTTCGACCGGCGGGGGGCGTGGAAGGCGAAGGCCGACAGCGAGCGGGACGCCCTCCGGGCCCGCGCGGGGTGGGACGGGATGCGGAAGCGGATCGACGACGCGGTGGCGCAGGGGCGCTTCGACGAGGCCGAGTCCCTGATCGGCCAGATCCCGGCCCAGGCCGCGGGCGAGGCGACGGCGCTCGTGCTCGAGTGGCAGAAGAAGATCGACGCGAGCCGGAGCCAGGGGGCTGCCCTCAAGCTGACGGAGGACCGGCGGAAGCGCTTCGAGGCGGTGCGCGCCGACGCGGAGCGACGCGTGGACGCGGCGCGCGAGTCGGCCGCGAAGGAGGCGAAGGAGAACGCCGAACGGGACCAGCGGCTCGCCGAGGCCCTGAGCGCGCTCACGACCGCCGCCCCCCTGCGCATCCCCTTCACGAAGGATTTCGTCCTCGACAAGGTCCGGATCGCCGGGTTCTCCGTCGACCGCGTCAAGCTCGCCTGGCCGCAGGGGGAGATGGACTACCCGGTCGACAAGCTTCCCGCCGCCGCCCTCGGCATCTTTGAGCAGGCCCTCAAGAAGGGCTCCGCCATCGACCACCTCCACGTCGGCAAGCTCTACCTCCATTGCCGCCAGCTCGACCGCGCCGAGACCTGCTTCACGAAGGCCGCGCAGATGGACGCCGCCGTCAAGCCGCTCTGCCCAGACATGAAGCGCCTGCGGCGGGCCACCCAGCCCTTCCGCGGCGACTACCGGACCGTCGGCAACCACCTCACCGTCACCTGGGATTTCGAGTCCGCGGAGGAGGTCCAGGATTTCACCGCCGACGCCCGGACGAAGATCGAGACGGCCCGGGGCGCCGGGCTCCGGATCTCGGGCGAGGCCCCCTCGCCCGTCTGCCGCGTCAACGAGATCCCCTTCCTCGACCGGTTCCGTTTCTGGGCGGTCCCCGGCGCCTCGGACGCCAACCACCTCGTCGGCGTCCGCATCATCCGCCCCGACGGGTCGGACGTGCTCGTCTACGTCGTGCTCAAGGCCTCCGCGCGCCGGTTCCTCGTCAACAAGCTGGAGGACCGGAAGACGACGCCGCTCGTTCCCGAGAAGCCCTACGAGGGGGACGGGACGGTGAAGTTCGACTTCGAGGACGGGAGGCTCGCGGTGGGGGTCGGGGCGGAGGCGTGGAGCGGGACGGAGTCCGGGTTCACGAACGTCCTGCTCATCCTCGGCGTCGCGGGGGACCCGAAGGGCGCCAAGCAGGCCGACTTCAAGCAGGTCACCGTGTCGGGCGTCGTCAACCCGCAGTGGATCGTCAAGCAGGTGGCGGTCTTCCAGGACGTGCTGGTGACGGAGCTGGGGCGCGAGCACCGGGTCGTCGGCGACGACGGCGAGCGCGGCCTCCCGCCGCTCAGCCTCGATGTCGAGCTCGACGCGATGGGGACCGGCGTGCGGGAGGCCTACCGGGCCGCCGTGGCGTCCGTGGACGCGTTCTTCAAGAAGCCCGAGGCGGAGTCGCTCAAGAAGGCGTGGGAGGGGCTGGACGCGTTGGGCCGGGGGCATCCGTCTTTCGCCCAGCCGCTGTACTGGCAGGCCCGGCTTGCCGAGCGGATCCACTCGCGCGCCCGGGCGGAGGCCTACGGCAAGGACGCGCTCCGGCGGTGCCCGGACTTCCCGGAGGCGCAGGCCCTGGTCTCGCGGCTCCAGGCCGAGGCCGGCGCCTGGGCGGAGGCGCGCGAGGCCGACGCCCGGGCGCTCGCCCTCCAGCCCGACCTGGCCGAGGCGCGCCTCGTCCGCGCCCGGATCCTCCTCCACGACGGGAAGCCCGCCGACGCCCTTGGCGAGACGGCGCTGGCGGAAAAGCTGGCGCCGCTCGACGCGGACCTCCGCCGCCGCAGCCGGATGCTCCGCAACGTCATCCGGGGCCCCGGGTGGAGCCGCGAGCGCAAGGTCGAGACGGCGCACTTCCGCGTCCGCAGCGACCTGCCCCAGGACCGCCTCAAGGCCTACGCCGAGGAGCTGGAGGCGATCCGCGCGCATTACGCGGCCGTCACGGGGCTTGCGTCGGGGGCCGGGGCCGAGCGCGTCGACGTCCTT
>CAYUME010000032.1:664-15656 GCA_964445475.1 uncultured Planctomycetia bacterium | reverse complement strand
CCCACCTCTCCCGGTATTGCCGTATCCCCATGCATGCCCGTGTCTTGCGAAATACGACGCCCTCCCTTCGATTCGGGCACGCGGTTTGCTCTAGCGTGATCCCGGGGAGGACTTGCCCATGGTCCAAAACACGCGCGACGTGATGCAGCAGGAAAGTCACGTGGATCTCCTGTGGCGACGGTTGCGCTCGCGGGCCGACCGATTGATCGAGCGGCGCGTCGGACGCGGCCCGGCCGATCCCCGCGTCCGCGGCGAGATGTACCTGTTCATCGTGGACTTGATCGCACGCTGGGTCGACCGCATCGAGCAGAACGGCCTGGCGGCGGATGCTGAAGCGGTCAAGGGGATGCTGCAGGCGGGGAAGAGCGAGATCCAAGACCGCCTGAACGGGCTTGCGGTCCGCGGGTCGGCCACTCCGTGAAACGAATCGTCCGGCCCGTTCACGAGCATCCCCCTGGAGACCCCGCGCATGCCTGACACAACGATCCAGACGCAGAAGGACGGCCCGCTGTGCGTCCAGGGCCCCGTCATCCTGACCGACGGCAGGGGAAAGCGCTTCGAGCTCAACGGACGGCTGGAGATCTACCTCTGCCGGTGCGGGCTGTCCGGCACCAAGCCCTTCTGCAACGGGATGCACGCCAAGTGCGGGTTCAAGGCGGACGAGGAGGCCCGGGCGCTGCCTCCGGCCTAGGCCTTGCCTGATCGTCCACGGATCGCGGGGGACCGATTCGGCGTCGCCCCCCTCTTCAGTGCATCATGAACCATCGCCACAAAATCATGATCGTCGAGGACGATCTGCAGAATCGCCAGGCGCTCAAGACCCTCCTCTCCACATGGGACTACGAGGTTGTCGACATCCCCGGCGGAGAGGCGGCGATCGAGCGCGGCCGGCAGGAGCCATTCGACCTGATCCTGACCGACCTAAAGATGGATGGAACAGACGGGCTGACGGTCCTGAAGACGCTGCGCGCAATGCAACCCGCGACCCCCGTGATCGTCATGACCGGCTTCGGTTCCGTCGACACCGCCGTGGAGGCGATGAAGGCGGGGGCCTTCAATTACATTTCCAAGCCGTTCCAGCGCGACGAGATCCGGCTGACCATCGGCCGGGCGCTGGAGCAGCGGGGGTCTCCGCCGCCGGCACCCCGGCCATCCCGTGGCGGGGCCGCGGAGCCCGTCCGTCTCGTCGGCCATTCCCCCGCCATGGCCTTTCTGTACCGGACCATCGCCCTGACCGCG
This sequence comes from uncultured Planctomycetia bacterium, assembly GCA_964445475.1. Lineage (GTDB taxonomy): Bacteria > Planctomycetota > MHYJ01 > CAYUME01 > CAYUME01 > CAYUME01. The sequence goes on along the minus strand of CAYUME010000032.1, from coordinate 14,417 downwards.
ATGGGACGCAGCACGGTCCTGATCCTGGGGGAGAGCGGCACGGGCAAGGAGCTGGTGGCGCGCGCCATCCACCAGCACAGCGACCGCGCCCGGGCGAGCTTCGTGCCGATCAACTGCGCGGCGCTCCCCGACACCCTCCTGGAGTCGGAGCTCTTCGGCTACGCCCGCGGCGCGCACAGCACGGCCCTGAAGGACAAGCCGGGCCTCGTCGAGGTGGCCCGGGGGGGGACCCTCTTCCTGGACGAGGTGGGCGACATGAGCCTGGACCTCCAGTCCAAGCTCCTGCGCATCCTCGAGGAGTCGGAGACGCGCCGCCTGGGCGACAACCGGTCGATCCAGACCGATCTCCGCGTCCTTGCGGCCACCAACCAGGACCTGCCCGACCTCATCCGGCGGGGACGGTTCCGCGCCGACCTCTACTACCGCCTGAACGTGGTGACGATCGTCCTGCCGCCGCTGCGGGAACGCAAGGAGGACATCCCCTTCCTGGTCGAGCATTTCCTCCGCGTCTACGGAACGGGGCGGGTCCCGGACGGGACCGGCGTTTCGCCCGAGGTGCTGGAGCGTCTCCAGCGGCACGACTGGCCGGGCAACGTGCGCGAGCTGGAGAACATCATCGAGCGGACGATCCTCCTGAACACGAAGTCCACGATCCGGCTGGAGGACCTGCCGCCCCTCCCGGAGCGGCCGGCGTCGCCCGTCGCGACGCTCTCCCTGAAGGACATGGAACGGCGCCTGATCCTCGAGGCGCTCCAGAAGACCGGCCGGAACGTCCGCGCCGCGGCGGAGCTGCTGGGCATCGCGCGGCGGACCCTCTACCGGAAGGCGGTGGAGCACGACATCGAGCTGGGAAAAGGATGAGGGGGCGCTGACGGCCCGATCCGGTACGGCGCCGGGAGTCCGGTGCGGGATCGGGCGGCACCCGAATCCCCATCGGGGAGGAGCAGGACATGGCGACGCTCATCCGGGAGACGAGGAAGGCCGCGGCGCCGTCCGCCTCGGTCACGCTGCGCGACCCGGGCCCCATGAAGCGGATCGCGGAGACGGCCTATTACCTGTGGCTGCAGCGCGGCTGCCCCCACGGCGACGACCTCCGCGACTGGTGCGAGGCGGAAAAGATCGTCCTGAACCACAGGCGCTCCTAGGGAGCGCCGTCGGGACAGTTTGTCACATGATGGCACAGGTTCATCGCGGGCCGGCGCGCGTTCCGGGGCTGCCGGCACGCGACGCCGCCTTTCACGTGACGCGCCGCGATGGCCCTGCGTTCGCAAGGCCACGCAGTCACGGCGGTTGGCGACGTCCCCCCACCGGAACGAGGCCGGGGCCCGTGGGGCGGGGCCCCGGGAGCGCGCGTGGCACACCGTTTGCTTTATTCATGCATCAGACATGGACACGCGCGAAAAACAGATGCTGGTACTGGAGAACGGGTTCGAGCCTCGGCTGATCCAGCTGGCTTTCCGGACCGGGCTCCATCTGATCGTGAATGACGGTGACGTCGAGGCCGTGACGGCCTCCGTCCTGGAGCGGCTCCCGGTCCCGGTCCACCCGTAAGAAGCCGGCCTCGTCCGGCCGGGACGAATCGGGCCATCGGCCCATCAGGCGAAAGGAGGACGCGATGGAGGGGAACGAAGGGGCGTGGACCGGCGACGAGGACAACCTGACGGACCTCCTGTGGCGCCAGATGCACGCGATCGCAGACGCCCTGCTCGAGCGGCAGGTCGTGTTGGAACGGAAAAACCCGGACCCCGCCATCCGGGAAGGGATCAATCTCTTCATCGTGGACCTGATCATCCACTGGATCGACCGCCTCGCGCAGGAGTCCGATGCCGGGCGCCGTCGGGACCTGGAGCAGACGCTTCGCGCCTTGGGATCGGAGTCCCGCAGGTCCTGGGTCGACGCGCCGGATCGGACGGATATCCGGATGTCGTCATGATACAGGCAGATACCGGTCGCGGAGAGACGGCCATGAGCGGACAGCCCGGCAGGATCCTCGTCGTCGAGAACGACGGCGACAGCGCCCACAACGTCATCTGGGTCTTCTCCGGGATCCTGACCCAGCGGGGCTTCACCGTGACCGCGGCGTCCGATGTCGTGGAAGCCCTCGAGCAGGCGCGACGGCACCCCTTCGACGTGATGTTGACCGACATGCGGATGCAGGAAACGGGGGGGCCCGTCTTCCTGCGGACCTTCCAGCGCCTGCAACCCGAAACGCCGATGATCGTCGTCAATCCCACCGGATCCGCGGATGCCGCCAGGGAGGCGATGGAGGCCGGCGCCTTCACCTACATCACCCCGCCCTTCTCGGTGGAGAACGCCCGGCATGCGATCGACCTCGCGCTGAGCCACGCGCCGCCGTCCGGCTCCCGCCGGCCGGGGAACGGGCACCCCGGCCACCCGGCAGGCCTGGTGGGCCATTCGCGCGCCATGGCCGGCGTGGGGTGGGCCGTCGCCCAGGCGGCCATGGACGAGACCCCCGTCCTGATCCAGGGGGAGACGGGGACCGGCAAAGGGCTGGTGGCGCGATCCATCCACCTCCTCAGCGATCGCGCGTCAGCTCCCTTCCTGACGGTCCGGTGCGCGGACCTCCCCGACGAGATTCTGGCCAGGACCCTGTTCGGATACGACGACGCAAGGGAGGGAGGACCGGCATCGGGATCCCTGGAGGCCGCGTCCGGGGGGACCCTCGTCATAGACGAGGTGGACGACCTGGGCCTCGACCTCCAGGAGCGCCTGCTGGGCCTCCTGGACGACTCCGGGACGGGACGCCCCGGCCCAAGCGGCCGCCCTCCGCCGAAGGTCCGGATCGTATCCACCTCGAGCGTGGACATCGTCTCGCTCGTCCACATGGAACGCTTCCGGATCGGCCTCTACCGGATCCTGACCGGCTTGAAGATCCTGCTCCCGCCCCTCCGGAATCGCCAGGAAGACCTCCCGCTCCTGGCCGAGCACTTCCTCCGGAAGCTCGCCGCCCTCACCAACAAGACCGTGGCGGGCGTGTCGCCGGAGGCGATGGATCGGCTGCTGCGGCACCACTGGCCCGGAAACGTGCGCGAGCTGCGGGAGGTGATCGAGCGGGCCTTCATCGTCACCGGGACGCCGACGATCCAGCTGAAGGACCTGCCGGCGGCAATGCGAACGGAGTGCGAACCGTCCACGATGCGGGCGTCGCGGGAGACGGCGCCTCGTCGGGAGGCCTGAGAACCCGGAACAGCACAGAATCGGCCGCGATCTTCCCACGCGGGGTACGGGGACGTGGCTCCCACCGCGTCCCGCGGGGGCTGGGGGAGATCCCCCCTCCGTCAGCCCCGCCCCCGCCGGGGAGATCGCGGGCGACACTTTGCATGACCCATGGAGGGGACAACCATGTACCGCGTGCAGCTGGCGGATGCTTCGCAGGGGACCGCGGCGGTCGTGCTCTCGCCGACGCCCTATCCGGACGAGACGTGGACGTGGCTTCGGCAGGAGGCCGAGGACGAGGCCTGTGACGGGCTCTATGGCCCGGCCCGAAGGCGCCTCGACCGCGTGAAGCGGGAATTGGGCGGGGCCCGGGGGGGCAACGGCCATCTCACGATGCATCGGAAGCACCCCGCCGGAAGGGAGATCGCGTGAGGCGCCGGACGGATTCCCGGCCTTTCTCGATCACGCGGATAGAAGGTGCCCCGATCGGGACAGGCTGCCCGTGGAGGATCTCCTCGATGGATGCGCACGAAACAATACATGCCGAACGGAAAGGAAACGAAGCCATGAAAGCCCTTCTCACGGTCACGAGCCGGCTGCCCCTGGCGGCCGTCTGCGGCCTGCTCGCGCTGGGGGGAACGCCCGGGCTGGCGCAGGAACGGGGCGCAAAGGTCGTCGAGGCCACGGGTACGGGGACCAATTTCTGCTTGGGGTGCACGCTGAAAAAGGAAGACGGGGCGGGGGCGCAGTGCGACGTGTTCGGGCACCGGCATGCATTGCGAGTGACCCAGGCCCTCGTCGATGGAAAAGAGCAGCCCGCCATGACGGGGTGGGTGCTGCACTACCTGGAAACAACGAAAAGCGAGGAGCTGATCAAGAAGCATCACGGGAAGAGCGTGACGGTTGTCGGCAAGGTGTATCCGGATGAACGCGTGCTGGAAGTCGCATCCTTCCAGGTCGAGCCGGCGAAAGCGCCCCCGAAGCCGAAACCCGAGCACCCGGAACACCCGAAATGAGGCCTCCACGCCGGAGGGCGGGACTTCCACTGCAACAGCGGGCCAAACCCGCCGGGACAGCCGGGGCAGACACCGGGTGCCTGCCCCGGGCGAAGGGAAGAGGTGGACACGTGAAGGCGATTTCCCGCGCGGTCGCTCGGGTGGTGCCGGCGGGGATCTGTTTCGCGCTGGGCGCGGTCGCGTCACCCGCGGCCGAGACGCCGTTGACCGCGCGCGTCACCATCGAGCAGATCGCGACCGGGATCCAATCCCATATCGCCGAGAAGAGCAAGGCGAACGGCGGCTATTTCAATCTGCCGTACGGCGACCGGGGGCTGCGGCTGAAACTGGTCAAGATCCACATGGAATATCTCTCGGACCTCGGCGGAGGCGTGCAGTTCGCCTGCGTCGACCTCGTCGGGACCGACGGCACGGTCTACGACGTGGACTTCTTCCTCGCGGGAGTGCCGGGATCCCTGGCCGTGACCGATACCACCGTGCACAAGCTCAACGGCCGGCCGCTGTATGCCTGGGAACAGAAGCCGGACAAGACCTGGGAACGCGTCCCGGTGGAGGACGCCGCCAACCGGCTGCTGGGGGTCATCACGGACCCGGACGAGTTCGATTTCACCTATTGGGTCCGCCTGCCCGAGCTGTCCGGCCCAGCCCGGCTCTGGCTGCCCTTGGCGCAGTCGGATGCCTTCCAGACCGTCGGGGTCACGAAGATCGCCCTGCCGTCCTCCGTCCGCGAACTCGACGAGCGCAAGCATGGCAACAAGGTCCTGTTCCTGACGGCCGGGCCGCCGGACAGCGGCAAGACCCTCGAGATCCAGTATCACGTCCGCCGCAGCGAAAAGTCCGCCTACGCCGCCGGGAAGCCGGCGCCGAAGCAGGACCTCGAGCCCGACGCGCGGGTCCCCGTCAACGCGACGTTCCGCGGCATCGCGGAGGACGTCACCCGCGGCAAGGACACCGATCTCATGCGCGCCCGGGCGCTGTACGACCACGTGATCGGCAAGATCCGCTACGCCAAGGTCGGCTCCGGGTGGGGGTGCGGCGACGCAACCTACGCCTGCAACGCCGCCCGCGGCAATTGCACGGACTTCCACGCCTATTTCATCGCGCTGGCCCGGTCGATCGGCATTCCCGCGCGCTTTGCCATCGGGGTGGCGATCCCGTCGGAGCGCAACGACGGCGGCTGCGACGGCTATCACTGCTGGGCCGAGTTCTTCGCCGACGGGAAATGGTGGCCCGTGGACATCAGCGAAGCCAACAAGAACGAGAGCCTGGCGACCTACTACTTCGGGCATCATCCGGCCAACCGCTTCGAATTCAGCCGCGGCCGGGACCTGGTCGTTGAGCCCGGCCCCGCGGAGGGCCCGATCAATTTCCTGGCCTACCCCGTCCTGGAAGTGGACGGCAAGCCGGCCACGGCCGAGGTGCGGTTCCTGTTCACGCGAAGCGTTTCAGGTACGCCGCCAGGAGTGCGAAGACGATAGGGTGGCCGGATCCGGATATCCACTGGCGCGTTCATTCGGCCGTCGTCGGGTCCATTTTGGAACGAATTTCCAAAATGAATTCACGGGTAATCCTCCTCTCTCGGCATGAAGGCTCCCGATCAGCGGGGAACCGGAATGGGGTTGGGAGCCGGACGGGCCGGCTGCGCGGCCGGGTTCCAGGCCTTCGTGGCCCACTCCGGCAGCGTGAGGGGCCGGATCCCCGTCTCGCGCACGAGCCGCTCGATGTCCGTGTCGTACCCGGTCCGGTCGAACCACTCGAACATGAGGGCGAAGTCCGTATTGAACGCGCGCACCTCCTCGATCGGCATCCGGACGTACGCGATCGTCCCGCCCGCCGCCCGCCCGAGGATCCCGGCCGCCTCCGGCATCGTCCGGGCATCTCCCGCGAGGTCGAGCGCGCGCCCGTTCGCCGCCCCGGGATGCTCGAACGCCCACCGCGCGTACCGGCCGATGTCTTCCACCGCGACCATCTGGAGCGCGGTCCCCGGCTGAAGCGCGATCCGGAGCCGGCCCAGGTCGAGGCCTACCACGCCGTCGTGGGCGCTTCCAAGACGACCCAGGGCACTTACGTGAGCCCGTGGACGTCGTCCAGCGCGATGGCCTGCAGCGATTGCCACACGACCAACGTGAAGGCTGAGCCGCAGGGGGCCCACGGCTCCGGGATCAATCACATCCTGGCTGGTGCGTACGACGCCACCACGGGCAGCGGGACCAGCGGCGGCCACCTCTGCTTCAAGTGCCACAGCTTCTCCCCCTACGTGAGCGGCAGCGGCTCGGGCTCGGGCTTCCGGAAAGACACGGACAACCTGCACGGCAAGCACATGACGGGCGAAGGCCGGCGGTGCGTGAACTGCCACGCCGCCGTCCCGCACGGGCTCAACCGGCGGGCCCTCGTGGTCTTCACGGGGGACGCCTCCCCCTACAACCGGGGGGACGCCAGGATCACCGGCATGCCCGGCGGCTGGCAGACGCCGGGGAATTGGCAGCAGAGCAGCTGCTCCACGGGCGCTGGGTGTCACTGACCGGGGCGGCGTGGCTCCCGCGACGGAGGCCGGAGCGCATCGCGAACGGCCCACCGATCGAATCCTTGCGGCTCGCGGCTGCCCAGGAGGCCTCCGCATGAGATGGATGGACCGGTTCTGGATCCTGCCCATGGCGCGAAGCCTGGCCGTTTCGCTTCGCCATCTCCTGCGATCGTGGTTCGGCCGCGGCCCCGTGACGATCCGGTATCCCGAGGAGACGCACACCTTGCCTCCCGGCTATCGGGGCGAGCACTACCTGAAGGTCGACGAGAACGGGCGGATCAAGTGTGTCGCCTGCTTCCTGTGCGCGACGGCTTGTCCGGCCGAGTGCATCCACATCGAGGCCGCACCCGCCCCCTGGAACGAGCGGGAAAAGTATCCGGCGGTATTTGACATCAACATGCTGGTCTGCATCTTCTGCGGGATGTGCGAAGAGGCCTGCCCGTGTGACGCCATCGCGCTCGGGCCGAAGGATTACACGTGCGTGACGACGCGCCAGGCGGCGATCTACCACCGGGACCAGCTGGTGGCGAACTATCCATCCGACCGCGGGCCGGCGCCGGTCAGTGTCGCGCCCGGAACGATGGGCGACCACGTCTAGTCCCGGGGATCCGGGGCCGGGCAGATCCTTCAAGTCGGCCTCCCCCCGTAACGGGCCGAAGGCCCTGGTCATTCCGGCACACGACCACGGCCGCCACGTCCCACGATGACGACGGCGCGGCGTGCTCCCTTCTCCGCCACCGCCCCGCCTTGCCGCTCCCGCCAGCCGACCGGCGCCGTCCCGGGCCTCGGCGGAAAGCCCTGGCGTTGACCGGGGAATTCCGGAAAATGCCCCCGGAGGCCATCCCATGAACCGAATTGATGTCCGCGCGCTGCTCGCGTCCGTCCTCCTCGCCGCCCTGGCCGGCCCGCGCCCGGCTCCGGCCGCGGACGCCGCCCCGCCCGCGGAGAACAACGCCGTCGTCCCCGTCGAGAAGCTGGAGAACGACTTCTACGACTGGCACGAGCGCCACGCCCAGGTGCTGCAGCTGCTGAAGGGACGGAAGACGGTCGACCTCGTCTTCATCGGCGACTCCATCACCCACATGTTCGGCGGCGAGCCGCGCGCGACGATCCGACGCGGGGCCGAGACCTGGGACCGCTACGACGGCGGCCGGAACGCCCCAAGCTCTTCATCTTCGAGGACGCGGCCGACCTGATCCTGATCGACAGCCGGTCCGACCGGTCCGACGCGATGGGGAAGTTCCTGAACCTCACCGACGGCCTGTTCGGACAGGGACGGCGGGACCTCTTCCTCGTCACGTTCAACGAGGCGATCGCGGAGATCGACCCCGCGTTCCTCCGGCCGGGGCGCTGCCGCGCGATCCTCCATTTCCCCGCGCTGTCGCGTCGGGAATCGGAGGCTTGGCTGGAGCGGCATGACCTTCCGGCCACGACGGCGGGGGACCTGACGCTGGCCGACCTCTACCGCCGGCTGCACGTGTCGAAACGGGGCCCGGACGGGGACGCGCCCGCGGCAGGACCGGGAATGGACGCGGAAGCCCCGGACCGGATCGGGTTCTTCATCAGGCAGGGGCACAACCATGTCCAAGACACCGGGACCCTCTGAGCGCTGGCCGGACCGGAAGACGCTGCAGCTCTGCGCGCAGGTGGAGCGGGCGCTGGCGCTCGCCCTGGCGGGGTGCGGGGACGAGGTGCTCCAGGCGGTGACGGTCGAGTCGGTCCGGCCGGGTCCGGACGGGTCGATCCTGGCGGTGACGGTCCTGCTGCCGGGCGGCCCCGGGGCGCGCGGGGCGCGGGAGGTGCTCGCCGCGCTGGAGCGCGCCCGCGGTCTCCTCCGCGCCGAGATCGCCTCCGCCATCCACCGCCAGCGCGTCCCCGAGCTGGTCTTCCGGTTCGCGGTGCCGGGGGAGGATCCGCCGCCGAACGCGCCGAAGACGCCGAACGGCGCAGCGATCGAGAATCCCCCGACAGCATAGGGCGTCGCCGATGCGTTCCCTGATCGGCGTCCTTCGATGGGAATCGGCGGTTCCCTATCCGTCCATCCGGGTCACGGGTCGGTGCGGACCGCCAGCCCGTCCCGCGCCGCCACCTCGCGGGGGACCAGCAGCGCGCCGGGCGAGGCGGCCAGGACATTGGGGACGTTGAAGAACCAGAGGTGGCCGAGCGCCAGCTCGGTGAAGTGCCACGGCTTCCCGTCCGCTCCCTCCGGCACGGGGACCGTCACGAACGCCCCGCTCGTCTCCACCTTCCGCACCGCCGCGCCGTCCGGCCCCCGCACCGTGTGCGGCCCCCCGCTCCAGTAATAGCCGAGCTCCCGCGTCCCTTTCGGAACGTAGAAATACGTCGCCGGCATGTGGCCGAGGTGCTCGACCGCCCGGTCGCGCCGGAGCGCGATCGACGCCGGCCGCCCCGCCTCCACCTCGATCCGCCACCCCGCCTTCGTGTCGTCGAAATCGAGCGCGTAGAGCCCGGGGCCGGGGACGTCGGCCTTCAGGGGGTGCGGGTTCCCGTCCAGCGTCAGCCGACCCTCCGCCAGGGTCTTCCCGCCCGCGTCGCGGAAGGCGTACCGGGCGTCCGCCCGGTTGCGGTACCAGGCGATGGTGCCGGTCGTGACCGTCGCGGCGACCGGCTCGCCCCCCACGCTGTATAGCCAGTACCGCAGCCCGCCCTGGTAGTGGTGGCGCGTCGGCGCCTCCTTCGCGCCCGGGATGACGACCGGGACGAGGTCGTCCGAGAACGAGGCCTCCGTCACCGACTGGGGCTGGAAGGCCGCGAGGCCCTCCCGGAACCCCTTCTCGATCTCCTCCCGCAAGACCGGCGTCTCCACCGCCCACGGGTGATCGCCCTTCTCGAGCGCGTTCCAGGACGGCTCCCCGAACTCCTTCGCGAGCGCCGGCGTCCACGACTGCCGGATCGCCTCCCAGTGGTTCATGTACGTGCGCCGCGTGCGGTGGACGTGGGTGAGGAGGGCGAGCGCGAGACGCTTCCGTTCGGCCTTGTCGCGGGACCGGTCGAAACGCCACCGCAGCTGCACGGAGCGCAGGAAGATCTTGAGGTGGTCGATCCGGGCCAGGACATCGGGACGGTCCGCCGCGAGCCGCGCCGCCTCCTCGACATCGCGGAAGGCGAGCGCGAGCAGGTGCTCGCTCCAGAGCGGCTTCGAGCCGGGGTCGACTCGCTCGTAGTACCGCCGCATCGGGGCGGCCGCGGGGCCGAAGGCCTTGTCGTAGAAGTCGGCGAGGATCGTCTCCACGTCGGCCATCGGGTCCCACATCAGCCGGTTGGCGACGACGTAGCCGCGCCCGTGGAGCCCCCAGTTGTTGCCGCTCTCGGCGTCGAGGCTCGTGGCCCGGAGGGCAGCGAACCGGCGGATCTTCCCGGCCAGGGCCGCCACGTCCGCCCCGCCCCCGCCGGGGAACGTGTCGTGGTCCCAGGCGAAGACCGAAAAGTAGTCGTAGAAGCCCATGTGCCGGCATTTCTTCGGCCAGAGCGCCGCCAGCTCGTCGAAGGTGTAGCGCCCGACGGTGAAGGCGGTCGTCAGCTGGACGTAGACGTTGGGCTCGAGCTCGAAGGCCGGCGGCTCGGAGTGCTCGTTGTAGGCGAGCAGCCCCACCCACTTGCCGGGGTGCTTCTCGGCCACCGCCTTCGCGACCTCGTTGGCCATGCCGAAGACGCCGTCGGAGACGGTCCCCAGCTTCGCGCAGGCGTCGCACTGGCAATGCCCCCCCCCGTCGGAGGGCTCCACCGAGACCATGTCGGCGGCGGGGTTCTTCTCGAAATGCACGAGCGACTGGTCGACGACCAGCTTTCGCACGTCCTGGTTGGCCAGGCAGAACTTTTCGCCCTTCCGTTCCGCCGTCCCGGTCTTCCCGTCCCTCACGAGCGCGAGGTATTCGGGATGCGCCTCGAAGACCTTCCGGTTGTGGGCGATGATCGCCTCCCACGCGTGGCCGGCGTGGACCTGCAGCGAGGCGGCCATGCGGTTGTGGCGGGACCACGCGCGGTAGTCCTCGACCGACGCCTTGTCGAAGAATCCCCAGCCGTACCAGATCCGGCGGGACAGGTAGGCGGGGCGACCGGACGCGTCGACGCGGACGCGCAGGAGGGGCGTCGCGGGGATCACGGTCCACTCGGGGGCGGGGAAGAGCCACCGGCAGCCCTGCGTCTCGAGGAAGCGGAAGGCGGCGTGGGAGGCGCCGAGGTCGGTGGCGCCGAGCAGCAGGAGCCGCTGCGGCTCCGTGCGGACGGCGTACGCCTCGCGGCCGTCGATGCCGCCGCGGATCTCCATGTCCCGGGCCAGGCCGGGCGTCGGGAACTGCTCGAGCGTGCCGAGAACGATCCCGCGCGCGCCGTCGCCGGCCGCCACCTCGAAGGCGGCGCCGGTCATCCGCTTCAGGATCGCCGCGAGCTCCTCCGCGACCTGCTTGACCGTCGGGGAGGCTTTCGGCGAGATCACGACGGGGAGGGCTGCCCGGCCGTCGCGGGCGAGGAGCAGCCCGGTCTCCGGCTCCGCGGCGCCGGCGGCCGGGAGCGCGCAGGCCAGTGTCGACGCAACCAGGACCGCGAAAAGCCGGCCGGTTTCAGATCTGCGTCCATCCGCGTTCATCCGCGGTTCCCTCCTTTCCTTATTTGGGGAACCACCGCCGCCGGGCGGCCTCCTGGCCGCGCGCGGTCTTGCTGCAGCGCAGGACGAGCGCCTTGTAGAAGCGGTCGGCCTCCTTCGGGTGACGCCCCTTGATCCAGCCCCCGGCCTCGCAGAGGACGTCCGCCAGCGTCTCCGTGTCGTTCTCCATCAGTTGCGCCGCCTCCCACGCCAGGTCGGCCGCCCGGTGGCGGTAATGCCAGCGCCGGTCGGGCTCGGGGAGGGACGTCGCAACCCGCTCCCGCTCGGCGGCCGTCATGGGGCAGGCCGTCGGCCCTTTCGGCTGCGCGCGGTCCTGCGCCGTCGAGCCGAGGCTGTATTCCGCCCCGAGGGCGTCCCAGTCCGGCTCGACTTCCGTGCCCAGGAGCTCGAGCCCGCGATAGCGGGTCAGCCTCGCCGCCGACCAGAGCGCCTCCGCGCGCGCCGCGGCGGGGCGGGAGGCTTCGCGGCCGGTGGCGGTCGCCTTGCGGTAGTCGTCGAGCACCTCGCGCAGCTCCTCCGGGTAGTACGGCCGCGCCACCGCGCCGCGGCCGAGTCGCGTCAGCCGGCGCGCCAGGAGGTAGCGAATCTCGAGGGCGATCGCGACGGGAGCCGCCTCGTGATCGAGGATCTTGTGGTAATCCCGGTGCGCGTCCGGTCCGTCGATCCCCGCCGACCACGTCCGGTCCACGTAGTCTTTCAACTCGTCGACCGTGAGGACCCGCTCGGCGACGTAGGCCGCGTCGAGCCAGTACTGGGCGCGGAGGAGGAGGTCGAGGGCCTCGACGAACTGGCCGCGCGACAAGGTGAGGATGGCCAGCTCGCCCTGGAGGCGATGCGCCGGCCGGACGCCGCTCTCGGAAGAAAGCCGCTCGTCGCCGGCGAACCGCACGCCCGTCGGTGACGCCCCTTCCGCGAATCGCCGCAAGGCCGCGGCGAGGTCCGCGGCGGCCGCGTCGACCTCCCCCGCGCGCAGGCGGAGCCGGGCGCGGATCCAGAGCGAGACGGGGTCATCCGCGGGCGCCTGCGCGAGCCAGCGGGCGGCGCCCGCGAAGTCCCCCGCCTGGTACGCCGCCCAGCCGAGCCGCTCCGCGCCGGCGGCATCCCGGACGCCGGCCGCCTCGCAGGCGTCGAGCCAGGCACGGGTCTCCGCGGGGGCGGGCTCCGGGAACCAGCGCCCCCCGCGCGCGACGAGAAATGCCGTGACGACGCCCCGCGCCGTCGCGTCCGCGGCGACGCGCCGCAGGACCGCCTCCCCGGACGCGAGCGCGGCCGACGCCGCGCGCTGCAGGGAGGGGAGGGCCGACGGGTCGCCCGCCGCGTGCTGCTCCAGGTAGAGGGCGATGGCGGCCTCGGGCCGGCCGCGGTCCAGCTCGGCCCGCGCCTCCCATCCGAGGCTCGCCACCGCCAGGCCGAGGCTGTCCGCGAATCCCTGCCGCGCGAGGTCCCGCACCCGACGGAACCATTCGACGGCCTTGACTGGATCGGTCCCGAGCCACGACTTGCCGATCATGAAGGCGGCCCAGGTCGAGCGGTGCCGCCGCTCCGCCTCCGGCCGATCGAGCACCGCCTGCCAGGCCGCGCGGGCGCTCTCCGGGATCCCCAGGTGGTGCGTGATGGCGCCGCGCAGGTAGTCGTCGAACTCCGTGGGGAGGCCGGCGGGGACGCCCGGGTTGGCAAGTCGGGGCTTCTCGACCCGGCCCGGCCGGAAGGCCTCGTCCACCCGCCAGGCGTCCATCGCCTCCGCATGGCGCCGGAGACGGTCGCGCACGGCATGGTGGGCCGCCAGGATCGCGTCGCGCCGGTCCGCGGGAGTGCCGAGGGCGTCGAGGGCGGCGCGGAGGTCGGCCGCATCGGCGTCGGCCGTCTGCACCTGCGGGCTTTTTCCCGGCGCGGGCGGCCGGACCGCGAACTCCGGCTTGCGGTCCGGGAGGCACCGCCCGACCTCCTCCCGGAAGTTCGCGAGCGGGGCGCGCCCCAGCTCACCGTCGGAATCGACAAGCAACCGGTTGGGAAACCACGGTCCGCAGGCCCAGACGGTGGCGACGGCAAGGGGTGCCGCCGCGCACGCCGCGGACAGGACAAGACGGAAGCGCGCGGATTTCATCCTATCGCTCCAAGGACGGAGAAGGCACCCGGAAAGACTCGCGTGTTACGTTAAGTAACACAGCGGCGATGCGTCAAGAAGCAGCATATTCGTCTTAACTCATTCCAGGAAAGCCACTTGCAGCCGACTCGCGGACTTTGGCACGCTTTTTGCTCTATCCTTGGAACCCCATCAGGATTCCGGACGGGTTTGCTGGTTTTGATAAACCAGTATAATAAGTAGGGAGGCGGTTTCTGACTGCCCGCCCCCCCCGGGCGCGGGGGGGCCCCGGGGGCCCGGCGGGGCCCGGGGCGGGGGGGGCGGGCCGG
>CAYUME010000032.1:0-654 GCA_964445475.1 uncultured Planctomycetia bacterium | reverse complement strand
CTACCTGTCCCCAGCCGGCTCGACGCCCACCGTCATGCCGCCGTTCTCCCCCTCCAGCCGCGCCCACCCCACCTGCATCCGTTCCCCCGCACGAAGTCGGGCGAACGATCCGGCGACCGGCCCCTGCAGTGAGAACGATTCGCGGCCCCCATCCTGGAGCGCGAACCCGTTGAGCGGGTCCGCTGCCACCCGCCGCGCGCCCCGCCAACGAACCGACACCGTTACGCCGGTCAACGGCGCGTCGGCCTCGCCATCGTTCACGAGGTCGACCTCCACCAGCCCGGGCTGCGGCCGGCGCGCCTCCGCGCGCAGGGCCGGACGCGGCGTCCGCCCCTCCCGCACGGCCTTCAGCGTCACCCATCGCCAGTTGAGAACGTCCGCCTCGACGGGCAGCCGGTACCAGATGATCCCGCGCATCGCCTCGGGCCGGTCGGCCGTCCAGCCCCGCACCAGTTCCGCCATCGCCGCGGGATCGGCGCCGACCTCCCGCACGATCGCGTCCTCCGGCCAGCCCGGCCTCGGCCCCTCCGCGGAGAGGCCGAGAAACCGGCCCGTCCGGTCGAAGGCCACGACGGAGACGTACGGCGGGAGCGCGACCCGGAAGGGGGCGCCGACGCGCGCGGCGTATTGCGCCGCCCGGCGCGCCCCAGCGGG
>CAYUME010000031.1:0-15682 GCA_964445475.1 uncultured Planctomycetia bacterium | reverse complement strand
AGCCGTGCGAGTTCATCTGCGTCGTCCCCGCCACCCGCGACTACCAGACCGAGTGGCTCGAGGATCCCCCCGCCGGCGCCCACATCGGTTGAACGTCCGCTAGCGCGCCTCGTTGTAGACCGCAAGGGCCCGTTCGAGGAGCTCGAGCCCGGCCGTCAGCTTCCGGTTCCGCTCCTTCGGATCGCTGGCGACCTTGAGGGCGTCGTCGTACATCCCGCGGGCGATCTTGCGGAGGGTGTCGGCCTCGACGGTGAGCTGGGCGGGATTCTTGACGTGCCGCTTGACCTCGGCCTTGTCGACGGAGAGGGTGCCGTAGGGGGTCTTGACCTCGTAGGCGTCGCCCTTGTCGACGACGTCGCCTTCGAGCTTCTTGCCATCCTTGAGGAGGAGGACGTCGGGCGTTGCCTGGGGTGCGAACAGGGCGGCGAGGAGGAGGGCGGCTGGGATGAGACGGCGCATGGCTCAATCCTCGAGCAATAGTTTATGGGCCCGCGAACAGGCGCAGGTTACCACATCTGTAAGCGGCAGGGAAGGGGAAATCACGGGGGATGTGAAAGAGGCGGATGGACGGCCGAGCGCGGATACAGGTACGAGTACACAGGGGAGGAGGGAATACGGACTACGGGAACGGGGCTCGAACACGAGTCGGGAGGACGGACTGGCGCCCGCGGCCTTTTGCGGCGGGGCGGTCTCAGTGGAGCGGCTGGATGCCGCCGGCGTCGATCTCGAGGGTGGGGCCGTCGAAGCCGGCCATGCTGCCGGGGCGGCGGCTGGGGGCGTGCAGGACGCCCGTCACCTCGACGTTCTTGTCGAGCCAGTCGTACCAGGCGACTCCCCGGGCGTGCAGGTCGAGGTTGGGGAGGCCGACGACGAGGCCGCCGCGGGTGGTGACGGTGCCGTGCTGGCCGCGGACGGTGCCGAGGCGGCCGACGATCGAGACCCGCTGGCCGATGAAGCGGTCGGCGTCGCTCCAGGTGTCGATGTCCCCGCCCCGGGCGGCGACGACCTTGGCGGTGTCGGGGGCGGCCGGTTGCTCCTGGACCGTGGGCCCGCCGCAGGCGACGAGGGCGGCGAGGGGAGCGGCGAGCGCAAGGGCGTGAAGCTTCATGGCGGGGTCCCGATTAGTCGCCACCGAGAATCGCCGGGGACGCCAAGACACCTCCGGCACGTGCGGGAACATTAGCACGGGCGAGGGGGTGTGTCAACACGCGGGATGACAAGCCCGTTTCTTCGCGCTCGCCCCCCGCCTTCAACCGCACCTTCGATGGGGCCGTTGCAAACAAAACGGGCGGGGAGGCGTGGGCTCCCCGCCCGGGTTGGTTGCGTTGCGCGCGGGTCAGATCGAGGCGGTCTCGACGATCTGGATGTCGAAGGCCTTGGCGCCCTTGGGGCCCTTCTCGACCTCGAACTGGACCGTCTGGCCCTCCTTGAGGGTCTGGAAGTTGGCGCCCTTGATCAATCCCGAGGCGTGGAAGAAGATCTCGCGCCCGTCGTCGCATTTCAGGAATCCGAAGCCCTTGTCCCGCACGACCCGCTTGACGGTGCCTTTGAACACGGGGAGCCCCTTAATGGGTGTCGTTCGTCGAAGCCCGGCTCACATGCCCTTGACCGCGGCGAAGCCGGCGAACGTCGCCGCGGCGCCGAGCTCCTCCTCGATCCGCAGGAGCTGGTTGTACTTGGCCATGCGGTCGGTCCGGCTGGCGGAGCCGGTCTTGATCATTCCGGCGTTCGTGGCCACGGCGAGGTCGGCGATCGTCGCGTCCTCGGTCTCGCCCGACCGGTGGGAGACGATCGAGGTGTAGCCGGCCTTCGTCGCCATCTCGATCGCCTCGAGGGTCTCGGTCACCGACCCGATCTGGTTGAGCTTGATGAGGATCGAGTTGGCCACGCCCTGCGCGATCCCCTTGGCGAGGATCTTCGTGTTGGTGACGAAGAGGTCGTCGCCGACCAGCTGGACCTTGCCGCCGAGGCGGTCGGTCAGCTTCTTCCAGCCGGCCCAGTCGTTCTCGGCCAGCCCGTCCTCGATGGAGACGATCGGGTACTTCTTCATCCACGCCTCGTAGAAGGCGATCATCTGGTCGGCGGTGCGGACGGACTTGTCGGACTTCTTGAAGATGTACTTCCCGGCGTCGAAGAACTCGCTGGAGGCGACGTCGAGGGCGATGCAGATGTCCTGCTTCGGCTTGTAGCCGGCCTTCTCGATCGCCTCGAGGATGACCTCGAGCCCCTCCTCGTTGGACTTGACGTTGGGGGCGAAGCCGCCCTCGTCGCCGACGGACGTCGCGTAGCCACGGCCCTTGAGGACCTTCTTGAGGGTGTGGAAGACCTCGGCGCCCATGCGGAGGGCTTCCGCGAAGGTCTTGGCGCCGCCGGGGACGATCATGAACTCCTGGCAGTCGACGTTGTTGTCGGCGTGCGCCCCGCCGTTGAGGATGTTCATCAGGGGCACGGGGAGGGTCTTCGCGTTCGTCCCGCCGAGGTACCGGTAGAGCGGCAGGCCCGTGTCGGCGGCCCCCGCCTTCGCCACCGCCATGGAGACGGCGAGGATGGCGTTGGCGCCGAGCTTCGACTTGTTCTCCGTCCCGTCGAGCGCGAGCATCGAGCGGTCGATGGCGGCCTGGTCGCACGGGCAGCGGCCGGCGAGGGTCGGGGCGATCTGCTCGTTCACGTTCCGGACGGCCTTCAGGACGCCCTTGCCGAGGAAGCGCTTCTTGTCCCCGTCCCGCAGCTCGATCGCCTCGTGCTCGCCGGTGGAGGCGCCGGAGGGGACGGCGGCGCGGCCGAGGAGGCCGTTGTCGAGCCGGACGTCCGCCTCGACGGTCGGGTTGCCGCGGGAATCGAGGATCTCGCGCGCGACGACGGAGGCGATCTTCGCCATGGCGGTCCCTTATGAAATGGACGGGAAGGGGTGGACGAGTCGACAGAACGCGCGATATTAGCAGAGGCGAACTGGAGGGTAAAGGAATATCCTGAACGGCGAGCGGGGACTGGAACGGAGCGTCCGCGGCGGAGGGACGTCGCGGACGGGGGAGACGGAGGGCGCCCTCAGGCCTTCAGCTCCGGGACGTCGATCCAGCGCCGCTCCTTCCACGACTGCAGCCCGAGCTCGGCGAGCTGGACGCCCTTGGCGCCCTCGAGGAGGGTCCAGGGGAACGGCTCGCCCTTCACGACGTGCCGGAGGAAGAGCTCCCACTGGACCTTGAAGGCGTTGTCGTAGGGCTTCTGCTCGGGGAGCTTTGTCCAGCCCTGCCAGAAGTCGATCGGCTGGGGGATGTCGGGGTTCCAGACCGGCCGGGGCGTCGCGGCGCGCGGCTGGATCCAGCAGTCGCGCAGCCCGGCCACCGCCGAGCCCTTCGTGCCGTCGACCTGCAGGACGAAGAGGTCGTCGCGCCGGACGCGGACGCACCAGGAGGAGTTCATCTGGACGATCAGGCCATCGCCGACCTGGAAGGTGGCGTAGGCGGCGTCGTCGGCCGTGGCGGCGTACGGCTTCCCCTGCTCGTCCCAGCGCTTCGCGATGTGCGTCGCGCCGATGCAGGAGACGGATTTCACGGGCCCGAAGAGGTTGTCGAGGACGTACCGCCAGTGGGCGAACATGTCGTAGATCATGCCGCCGCCGTCCTCCTTCCGGTAGTTCCAGGAGGGGCGCTGGGGCGGGGCGTCGGACCCCTCGAAGACCCAGTAGCCGAACTCGCCGCGCACGGCGACGAGGTCCCCGAAGTAGCCCGTGTCGAGGAGCGTCTTGAGCTTGAGCAGGCCCGGCAGCCAGAGCTTGTCCTGGACGACGCCGTGGCGGACGCCGGCCTTCTTCGCCAGCGCGTAGAGCTCGTAAGCCTCCGCGGTGGACGTGGCGGTGGGCTTCTCGCAGTAGACGTGCTTGCCGGCGGCCAGCGCCTGGCGGACCTGGGGGGGGCGGAGCTGGGTGGAGAGGGCGTCGAAATAGACGGCGATCGACGGGTCCCGGAGGGCGCCGGCGACGTCGGTCGTCCACCGCTCGACGCCGTGCTGCTTCGCCAGCGCGGCGAGCTTCTGCTCGTTGCGGCCCGCGAGGACCGGCTCGGGCAGGATCGTCTCGGCGTCGGAGAGGCGGACGCCGCCCTGCTGCCGGATGGCCAGAAGGGATCGGACGAGATGCTGGTTCGTCCCCATGCGGCCGGTGACCCCGTTCATCAGGATGCCGACACGGTGCAGGGTGGGGGGCATGGCGGTTCCTCGATTTCGGATCCGGTCTCACGGCGCGTCAGGACGGGTCCTGCGGCCTAGGGCCTCGGTTTGTCGGTGCACTGGGGGCGGGCCCCGGGGGGGAGCGGTGGGGCCTCGACGCCGGCCTTGGGCAGTGTCCCGGCCAGCTCCTGCTTCCAGTGGGCGACGTTGCCGGCCGGCCCGTAGCAGTAGATCATCTTCGCGGGGGTGGACCCGACGTTCGTGATCTGGTGGAAGATCCCGGAGGGGATGTGGACGGCTTGTCCGGCCTTCAGGATCCGCCGCTCCTCGCCCAGGCACATTTCCGCCTCTCCCTCGAGCAGGATGTAGACCTCCTCCTGCTCCTGGTTGTGCCAGGGGACCTGGCCGCCCTCGGGATCGAGGGTGACGTAGCCCAGGGCGAACGACTTGGCCTGGATGGGAGCGACGCCGCCGACCAGGTTCTGGGTGAGGCGTCGGGCCGGGTAGCGTCGCCCTTCGGTGGCGGCGAGGTCGGAGAGGATCATGCGGTTCTCTTGACCTGGGACACGCTTGCGTTATGGAGCGTGCCGCGCGGGATCCGGTCACGAGCGAATCCCGGTGCGTCCGGTGCCGGGGGTGGGGGGGATCACGACGTGAATAACCGGACCGTGCCGTCCGGCCGCACGTCGACGGGTTGCGTCCCGGGCCGGCTGCCGGGCGGGCCGGAGGTGAACCACAACCGATAGCCGAGGACGCCGATCGACTCGACCGACTCGGGCGGCTTCCACTCCACGCCGCGCTCCGCCAGTTCGCCGGCCGCGGCCGAGAGCGCGTCGCCGGCATTGCGGACGACCGGAAGGGGCTCCCCGCCCGCGGGGATCTCCCCGGACTGGCCGGCGGCCTCGGGATCGGGATGCAGGGCGCGGAACGGAGTCACGGGATCCCCCCGGGTTGGGCGCGGGAACCGGTCCCGCGCGCACGCTGCAATCCTATATCGGCCGGAACCGCGTCGATCACGGACGGAAACCGGCCCGGTCCCGGTTGTGTCGCGGAGGCGGACGTCGGGCGCGGCTTCCCCTCCGTCGCGACCGGCCGTGTCTCGCAGACGGATGACGGGACTGCGTATGGGAGACGCACCTCGTCGTTCATCCCGGGGCCGCTCGTCCTGCCTATAAGACGTGGAGGATTCGCGAGGTGCTGAACCCATTTATAATGATGACCCCGGTAGCCGCCGAGGAAGGTGCCGACGATCGTTCGCTGCTCCGTCGAATAGACGAGGTCGATTCCTCCGTCGAGAATCTCCGGGAAGGAGATCCAGAGGAGGAGATGGCCTTCGACGGGTCGGACCGCCTCGATCCTCCATGCCACGCCGGAGTGATCGCGGGAGAGGTGATCCCGGACGGCCTCCCGGACATCGGCGGTGACGTTTGTCGCGCGGGTCGTGTCTTCCGGTTTGGCCAAGGTCAACTCATCCGGACGCGGCAGACGGCCGAGTGCCGGCGTTCCGGCGGGGGGCGGCTCGATGGGGGAGGTCCAGCCGAAACGGGTGCCCAGGCGCCAGCAGATCGCGATCCGGGCCGTCTTGCAGACGCCTTCCGTCACGACCTCCGCCGTGACGAGGGGCGGCTTTTCGGGCGTGAATCCCCCGGGCGGAGGGGCGGGGACCTCAACGACCCGGACCGTGGCGACCAAGTCCGCGGCCTGGAGGGCCTCGGCCTCCGTCATGGGGGGCATGGGCGAGGTGGCCGACGCGGTCGTCCCGCACAGGACAAGTGCCGCGACGGCCGGGAGGAGGCTCCTGCGGGTCATGGCTCCCAGGGCCCCATCAACAAGGTGGATATGCACCAAACGGCGCGGGGATCGTATGCCGCGCCGTTTGGTGCAGAGTGAGCCCCGAAGGGATGCGCGAAGCGCGTCCCTTCGGGGCGAGCGTCAGTCCGCTTTCACGATGTGGTAGAGCACGCCCTCGTAGACCACGTACATCTCCTCGCCGAGGGCGAGGAACTTGGCGATGCCGGGCTTCTCCTTCAGGAGCGCCTCGTACGCGGGGCTGAGGAACGTGATCGTCTTCGCGTCTTTCGCGTCGCCTTCCTTGAAGAGGCTGTCGTACCAGACGCCGCCCTGCGCGTAGAAGGTCTTGCTGCCGACGTAGCGGATGCGCTGGCGGAGGTCGACTCCCTTGTCGCGCGCGACCGCCTCGGCGGCCTTCTCCGCCGGCGCGGCGCTGAGGGCGTCGGCGGCGGGCGCGGAGGCGGCGCCGGCGCCGCCCATCCGGTTCATCGCGCGGGCGGTCTCCACGGCCTCCCGGCCCGCCTGCGGGGCCTCGGCCGCCTTGGCGCGGAGCTCGCCCCGCTCGCGGTCGGCGCGGCGGCCGTCGAAGAAGGGGGCGGCCGGCGGGGGCGGCGGCAGGCCCGGCCGGACGGGGAGGGTCGAGACCGGCGTGTCCTCCGTGATCAGGTAGCTGGTGTACGGCGTCACGATCCCGTACTGCTTGGCCAGCGCCACCACCTCGTCGACGACCTCCTGCTGCGCGCCGCGGAGGCGGATGTCGTCGAGCAGGTAGGCCACCTTCCGCGTCGCCCAGAGGCGGGGGACGAGGTCGTGCTTGAGCGCCGGGTCCGAGACGTCGATCGTCGCCCGGTGCGTCCGCTTCCCGCCGCGGACCTGGCCGGTCAGCGTCACCTCGTGCTTCCCCTCGCCCTCCAGGCGGCCGTAGAGCACGAGCTGACTGCCGCGGAAGAGGTCGGGAAGCTTCCGGGGGTAGACGTCGAAGAGGCGGAGGCCGTCGGCCGTGACGGCGAGGTCGGTGAGGATCGGGGCGCTCACCTTGTCGTAGAAGGCGGAGACCTTGATCTCGATGTCTTCGCTGGGGGCGACGTAGTCCCGCGCGCCGCCGTGGTCGGCGGCGAGCCGGTCGAGGAGGCGGGTGTTGACGTCGTTCCCGACGCCGAAGGCGAAGGCGCGGACGCCCGCCGCGTTCCAGCCCTTCACGGCGGAGAGGATCCGGTCCGGGTCCCGCTCGCCGATCGTGGGCAGCCCGTCGGTGAGGAAGACGAGGATGCGGACGCGGCCGGCGTCCCCGCCCGCGGCGAACATCTTGAGGGAGCGCTCGAGGGCCTCGGCGATGGCCGTCCCGCCCCGCGCCTCGAGCCGCTCGATGTGCTTCAGGGCCCCCTGGCGGCGCTCCGGCGCGGCCTCCACCAGCGTCTCGCTGTAGACGCGCGCCTCGGTGCTGAAGTCGACGAGGTTGAACCGGTCGGCGGGATCGAGGCGGTTCACGCAGTAGGCCAGCGCGTTCCGGGCCTGCGTCATCTTTTCCCCGGCCATGCTCCCGGAGGTGTCGAGGACGAAGACCACATCCTTGGGGATCCGGTCCTTCTCCTCCCAGGCGATCTTCGGCGAGCAGGTCATCATGAAGTACCGCTTCCCGGCGTCGTCCGCCCCCGTCAGCAGGTGGATCCCGATGTCGTCCGGGGCGAGCGCGCAGTAGAGGGTGAGCCACGTCTTGGGCTGGTAGTTCGACTGCTCGAAGCTGACCTTCACCCGCCGGTCGTCCGTCCGGGCCACGTCGATCGCGTGGGTGGGGGAGAAGACGGACTTGATGGGGATCGCGGACTCGACGGTGGCCTGGAAGGAGACCCGGGGGATCGGCTGCTCGGTCGAGCGGGAGACGGCGTCGAGGGCGTTGATCCGCATCATCCCCGCGCCGGTCTCGAGGGCCTGGGTGTACTGGACGGTGACGCTGACGTTCCCGTTGGCGGGGATGGGGAAGATGCGGGCCTGGAGGAGCTGGCTGCCGACGTACTCCAGCAGGGCGGGGTCGCGCATCTGGTTGACGATGGTCTGGTAGATCGTCCGGGCCTTGACCGCGTCGAGCAGCTCGGCGACGACCTCCTTGCCGTTGACCATCATGGTGAACCGGCTCACCTCGGCGCCCGCTTCCATCTCGAGGTAGTAGGTGCCCTCGACGACGGCGGGGTGGGGGTTGTGGAACGTGGCGCGGAGGGTGTGGAGGGCGACCTGGTCGCGGACGGCCACCTCCTCGTGGAGGTCGACGTGCTGGAGGGCCACGCGGGCGGGCGCCCGCGGGGGGGGCGGGAGGTGGGGAGGGTGCGGGGGGCGGATGATGATGCGGCAGGCCGCGGCGGGGAGCGCCAGGAGGAGCAGGAGGGGGAGGACGAGAACGGCGAGGAGCCTGGCGAATCGCCGGCACGAAGCGCCCGACTTCGCGTGGCCGCTTCGGCGGGTTGCGCCATCCGCCTGGATGCCGAGGAGGACGGCGGGCGCTGGGGCGGGGCGGGTCATGGGCGGTCTCCTTCATCCTCCGGGGGACGTCGTTCGTGCCGGTTCTTGGACGCCGCCGGCCCCCCGGGGTTCCCGGATTTCGGCGATTTTTTCGCGTCCCGGCGGAGGCGCGGGGCGCGCCGTCAAAAAGGTTGACTTGGCAAGTCGGAATTCTGATAATTTCGCAGCCCCGACGGGCTTTCCCGTATGTCCTGACTCACCCCACCCGCGCGGCTGCCGTGTCGGCGCGGGAAGCCAAGGCGCCGAGGAGAACCGATGAACAAGAAGACGCTGCGGGACGTGGACGTGAAGGGCCGCCGGGTCCTCATGCGCGTGGACTTCAACGTCCCCATCAAGGACGGGAAGGTGGCCGACGACACCCGCATCACCGCCGCCCTCCCCTCGATCCGGCACGTGCTCGACGGCGGCGGGGCGCTCGTCCTGATGAGCCATCTCGGCCGTCCCAAGGGCAAGGGGTACGAGGCCGACTTCAGCCTGAAGCCCGTCGCGGGGCGCCTGCAGGAGCTCCTGGGCCGGCCGGTGCGGTTCGGCCCGGACTGCCTCGGGGCGGAGACGCTGGCGACGGCGAAGGCCCTGAAGCCCGGCGAGGTGATGCTCGTCGAGAACACCCGGTTCTACAAGGAGGAGGAGGGGAAGGCGAAGGTCGCGGACGACGCCACCGAGGAGCAGAAGAAGGCCGCCAAGGCGGAGATGAAGGCGAAGCAGAAGGCGATGGCGGAGAAGCTGGCCGCGCTCGGGGACGGGGAGATCTACTGCAACGACGCCTTCGGCTCGGCCCACCGCGCGCACGCCTCGACCGCCGTCGTCTGCCCGTTCTACCGCCAGAACGTCGCCGGCTTCCTGATGGAGAAGGAGATCGCGTACCTCGGCGGCGCGCTGGAGAAGCCGGAGCGCCCCTTTGTCGCCATCCTCGGCGGGGCGAAGGTGAGCGACAAGGTCGCGGTCATCACGAACCTGCTCGAGAAGGTCGACGCCCTGATCGTCGGAGGGGCCATGGCCTACACGTTCTACCGCGCGAAGGGCCTGCCGACCGGCAAGAGCCTGGTCGAGGAGGACAAGGTGTCGCTGGCGAAAGAGATCCTCGGGAAGGCGCAGGCGAAGGGGGTGCGGCTCCTCCTGCCCGTCGACCACGTGATCGCCGACGCCTTCGCGGAGACCGCGAAGACGGAGGTGGTCGGGGAGGGGGGCATCCGGGACGGCTGGATGGCCCTCGACGTCGGCCCGAAGAGCGCCGACGCCTTCGCCGCGGAGATCCGGAAGGCGAAGACGGTCGTCTGGAACGGCCCGATGGGCTGCTTCGAGATGAAGCCGTTCGCCGCCGGGACGCTGGCGATCGCCCGGGCGCTGGCCGAGACGAAGTGCCTGAGCATCGTCGGTGGCGGCGACAGCGTGAGCGCCGTCAACAAGAGCGGCCTGGCGTCGAAGATGACGCACATCAGCACCGGCGGCGGTGCCTCCCTCGAGTTCCTCGAGGGGAAGACCCTGCCGGGCGTGGCGGCCCTCAGCTAGGCGGGGCCGGCCGGGGCGTGCGGGATGGTCCCGTCCTCCCTTGCGTCCCGTGCGACGAGGCGCCTTCGGAGATCCCTTCGTGGACAAGCGCACCCTTCCGTTCAAGGTCTACGGCATCAACCTGGTCGTCCGCATGCTAAAGGAGCCGCCGGCCTCCATCCTCGTCCATTGCCCCCGCGGGTCGAACATGTGCTACGGCGTCGTGGTCGACCGCGGCGACGGCTTCGACGAGGGCGGGAACGCCTTCCGGGAGATGCCCCCGATCGGCGCGATCTGCGTCTTCGAGGAGTCCGACGAGAGCATGGAGGGGCACTACTTCTACGAGGGCGAGATCGAGTACCGCGTCCTCCGTCTCGACGTCGTGATCGTCTCCTTCCCGCCCGACAAGAAGAGCTCGAAGCAGCAGGCCGGCGGGTGACCGGGGGGGGGAGGGACGCCGGCCCCCGGCCGCGCGTCGTTTCCCCGTCCTCTTTTCCTTTTCTCCTTCCGGCGCGGACCATGCGCTGTCCCCCCTGCATCATCGCCCCCTCGCTCCTGGCCTCCGACTTCACGCGCCTCGGCGACGAGGTGCGGCGGGCGGAGCGGGCCGGCGCGGACTGGGTCCACATCGACGTCATGGACGGCCACTTCGTGCCGAACCTGACGATGGGGCCGGTGGTGGTGGAGGGGGTGCGGCGGGCGTCGCGCCGGCCGCTGGACGTGCACCTCATGGTGGAAAACCCCGAGATGCACGTCGAGCCCTTCGCGAAGGCGGGAGCGGGGCTGCTGACGTTCCACGTCGAGGCGATGGTTCCCCCCGCGCGGCGGCGGGCCCACGGGCGCCGTCCGGGCGTCCCCGTCCCGCGGGGCTGGTGGCTGGCGGGGCCGTCGGCGTTGACGGCGGCGGCGCGGGCGCGGTGCCGGGCGCTGATCCGGCGCATCCGCGCCCTCGGGTGCATGCCGGGGATTTCGCTCAACCCGGCGACGCCTGCCGACTGCGCGGTCCCTTTCCTCGGGGCGGTCGACCTCGTCCTGGCCATGACCGTCTGGCCCGGTTTCGGGGGCCAGGGCTTCGAAGCCGCGGTCCTGCCGAAGATCCGCACGCTCCGGGACCGCGGCGGTTCCCGGCTCCACGTGGAGGTGGACGGGGGGCTGAACCCGGAGACGATCGCCGCCGCCGCCGCCGCCGGGGCCAACGCGATCGTGGCCGGCACCGCAACCTTCCGGGCGCGGGACATGGCCGTCGCTGTCCGCGGCCTGCGCGAGGGGGTCCGCCGGGCGCAGGCGTCCGGCGGAAGCGGCGCCCCCCCTGCCGGTTGCGGCTTGATTTGCCGATAATATGGTGTAGACTTCGCTGAACCGGCCCGCCGGCCTTTGCCGGCGGGCCTTCCTCCTTCGGGGATCCGGATCCATGGCCACATGGGACGGCTTCAAGCGCATGTTCCGCCGCAAGCGGGACCTGCCCGAAGGCCTCTGGATGAAGTGCGAGGGGTGCGGGAGCCTGATCTACCGCAAAGAGGTCGAGCAGAACCACCGCGTCTGCCCGGAGTGCCAGTTCCACTTCACCCTGCCGGCGATGGACCGCATCCGCCTCCTGGTCGACCCGGACTCTTTCGAGGAGATGTGGGCGGATCTGGCGCCGTGTGACCCGTTGAACTTCGTCGCCCTCGCCTCCTACAAGGACAAGATCGCGGAGGCGCAGAAGGCGACGGGGTTGAAGGACGCGATCGTGACGGGGCGGGCGCGCCTGGCGGGGTACGACGTGATGATCGGGGTGACCGATTCGCGATTCCTCATGGGGAGCATGGGGTCGGTGGTCGGAGAGAAGGTGGCGCGCACGTTCGAGACGGCGCGGGATCTGGGCGTGCCGGTGATCTTCGTCTCCGGTTCCGGCGGGGGCGCCCGGATGTACGAGGGGATGCTCTCGCTGATGCAGATGGCGAAGACGAGCGCCGCGATCGCGCGCTACCAGGAGGCCGGCGGCTTCTTCGTCTCCGTGCTGACCCACCCGACGATGGCCGGCGTGATGGCCAGTTTTGCGTCGCTGGGCGATCTCCTGGTGGCCGAGCCGCGCGCCCTCATCGGATTCACCGGGCCGCGCGTCATCCAGGAGACGATCAAGCAGGATCTGCCCGAGGGATTCCAGACCTCCGAGTTCCTCCTCGTGCACGGCTTCCTCGACCGGATCATCGAGCGGAAGGGCCTGCGCGCCGAGCTGGGCCTGCTGCTGGATTACGCGTGTCACCGGAGCCGCGCGGGCGACGCGGTCCACGCCCGGGAGGCGGCGCAGGAGATGGAGTTCACCGACGGCACCTAGCGGGAAGCGGCCGTCGAGGCGGTGTTCCCCGTCGCGTACATCCGGTCGAAATACTCGCGCACCATCCGGTCCGACGTGAACTGTCGCGCCATCTCGATCGACGCCGCCATCATCCGCCCCCACCGCGGCCGGTCGTTCTCGTACGCGGGCAGCACGTCGCGCTCCAGCACGTCGTAGAGCGCATCCCGGTCCGCCTGGTCGAGCCGGCTCATCTCCGCCTCCGAGACGGCCCCCTGTCCGGTTCCAATCTGCCAGCCCGTCTCGCCGTGCCGGCAGCCCTCGGGCCACCAGCCGTCGAGGATGCTGACGTTGAGGACGCCGTTGAGGGCCGCCTTCATGCCGGAGGTCCCGCTCGCCTCGAGCGGACGGACGGGGTTGTTGAGCCAGACGTCGCAGCCCCGGACGAGGCGCCGCGCGATGCCAATGTCGTAGTTCTCGAGGAAGACCACCCGGTCGGGGTACTCGCGGGAGAATCGGACGAGGTTCTGGATGATGCCTTTCCCCTTCCGGTCCGCGGGGTGGGCTTTTCCGCCGAAGAGGAGCTGGACCCGGCCGGAGCGGAGGAGGGGGCCGATGCGGTCGGGGTTGCCGAAGATGAGGTCGCTCCGCTTGTAGGGCGCGGCGCGGCGGGCGAAGCCGATCGTGAGGGCGTCCGGCGAGAGCGTCGCGCCCGTCCGCTCGTGCACGAAGCGGATCAGCTCCGCCTTCAGCTGGGCGTGGGCGTCGAGGAGCGCCTCGGGGCGGGGGGCGGCCTGGCGGATGCGGGCGTCCTGCCAGGTGGGGGCGTGGACGCCGTTCGTGACGGCGACGATCGGCGCGGCGCCGGTCACGTGCTCCCACATCTTCCGCGAGGTCTCGCCGTGGAGCTGAGCGACGGCGTTGGCGATGCGGGAGAGGCGGAGCCCCGCCACCGTCATGCTGAACGGGTCCCCCCCGAGCGCCCGCATCTCCGCGTCGACCAGCTCGCAGCAGGCCCCCATGCGGCGGAGGTCGGAGAGCGGGTGCTCCTCGTTCCCCGCCTGGACCGGCGTGTGGGTCGTGAAGACGATCCGCCTCCGCACCGCGTCCCAGGCCTCGTGGAAGCTGTCGCCGTTGGACATCTTCTCGGCGATCATCTCGATGCCCGCGAAGACGGCGTGCCCCTCGTTGAAGTGGTAGGCGGAGACGTCGAGCCCGAGGGCCCGCAGCGCCCGCACCCCGCCGATCCCGAGCAGCATCTCCTGGGCCACGCGCACGTTGGGCACCGTGTCGTAGAGGCGGTACGTGATCCACTGGTGCTCGGGCTTGACGGGGTCGATGAAGTAGAGCGGCGCGGCCCCGTAGCGGTCCATCCGGAGGACCCGGCAGGGCATCTCGTCCCGCCCGATCCGGATCACGAAGCGGGCCCGGGTGTCCTGCACGAAGTCCGGCACGGTCGTGGGGTACTCCTCGTAGGGCATCCCGTCGGGCCCGATCCGCTGGACGTGGTAGCCCTTCGTCCACTGGAGGCCGACGCCGATGACGGGGAGGCGGAGATCGCCCGCGGACTTCAGGTAGTCTCCGGCGAGCACGCCGAGGCCGCCGGCGTAGATGGGGAATTCCTCGTGGAGACCGAACTCCATGCAGAAGTAGGCGACGACGGGCGATGGCATGGGCGCCTTCCGGATCGACGGGGTTCACCGGGGTCGGCGCGCCGGGTGCCGTCGGGCGGCCGATGGAGCGGCTTATTCTAGCGGTTGGCGGGCGGAGGTCAAGGGGGGGATGAAGTTCCGGAAAGCGGGGCGCCTCGTCCGCGGTCACCGCGTCCCGGCGCACACGAATCGCCCCCCGTTTTCGGCCGCCAGGGCCCGGAGGAAGGCTTCCGACCGGGCGTCGGGGGCGATCCCGATCGCGTGCACGGCCGTGCGCGTGACGGCGTTGAGGTCCCGGACGCGCTGACGGATGGCGTGGCTGCTGATCCGGGTGCCGGTTGTCGGGTCGCCGTCGCTGAGGAGATAGATCGCGTCGGGGGCGTGGGCGGGATCCACCGCCCCCCCGGCGTCCCGCCCCAGGCCGAGCGCGCGGTCCAGCGCGTCCCCGAGGGAGGTCCCGTGGCGGAGCCGTGTCTCCCGCATCAGGGCGAGCGCGGATTCCACGTTCCCGGGCGTGGCGGGAAGGAGGCGGCCCGGCGCCAGGATCCGGAGGTGCCACGCGAACAGGATCACGTTGAACCGGGCGCCGCGGGGCAGCGCCCGGAGCGCACGCTCGAGCTCGGTCCGGACGTGGTCGGCGCGTTGCGACAGCCCGCCGCCGGACCCGCCCGGGACCGCGATGGGGACCGCCTCCTCCATGCTGGTCGAGAGGTCCACGCAGAAGACGACCGCGCGGCCGGAGACGGGGAGACCGAGGAAGGTCGGGACGGTCTCGCGGCCGAAGGCGGCGATCTCCCGCGCGGCGCGGTCGGGACGCCCGAGAGGGAAGGCTGGGCGGGCCGAGCTCCACCAGGCTTCCCACCCCGCGGCGTCGCCCGTCCTCGGGCGGCCGCAGAGCCGGGCGAGCGTCTCCTCGATCGCGCCGCGGGTCCGGCCGATGGCCCCGTCGAGAGACCGGATGAGGGGCGGGATGGCGGCCGGATCGTCCAGCCGGTCCAGGGCGCGCAGGATCGCCCACTGCACCGGGGCGGGGGCGCGCGGGAAGGCGTCCAGGAGCAGGGGGACGGCCGCCTCCGCGGGCTGCGCGGCCAGCGCCTCGGCCGCCGCCACGCGCACCGCCAGGTCGTCCCCCGCCGCGGCGGCCATCTCCGCCAGGCGGGCCGCCGCCTCGGGGGCGGCCGATCGTTCCAGTCCCTGGACGAGGGCGAGCGTGAAGGGGCGCGGCGACTGCCTCCGCGAGGCGGCGATGATCCGACGGACGGCGCCGGGGTCCCGCATCCGGCCCAGCGCCTCCGCGGCCTGCTTCAGGGCCGACGCCTCCTCGCGTTCAGCCTCCTCCAGGGCGCACAGCGCGTTGAACACGTGATCCCGGCGCGCGTGAAACGCGGCCACGCCCTCCGGCGTCCGGGCGTATTCGGCGAACGCGGCGTGGCAGCGGCGCAGCTCCGACTCCAGTTCCCGGCCGGCTTTATCGAGGTCACCTTGGAGCCGGCGGGAGGCGGCGGCGGCGACCTGGACGATCCGGTCGACCGTCTCGGGCCGGTCCGAGCCGGCGAGGGCCCGGAGACTCGTGAGCCGGTTGTCGGGATCCTGGCCGGAGAGTACGTGGAGCGAGGGGGGAGGCGGCCGTACTGCTTCGCCGGCGCCCAGGCGGGTCGGGATCGCCGCGGCCAGGAGCAGGACCGGACTGGACAGGAGGTGCCGCATGGCGTTCCCTCTCCGGAGGCGGATGTCAGCCCCGGTCTTCTATTGTAATTATACGACGTCAGGGAAGGGGGGAGGTAAAAAGCAATCGGGG
>CAYUME010000030.1:12299-15891 GCA_964445475.1 uncultured Planctomycetia bacterium | reverse complement strand
TACGCCCCCCACGCTGCGGGTGGCCTCAAGGTCAGAGACATACGTCGTACTCGTGACGGTCAGCTTCTGCTGCGGTGAGGCGGGCATGTCGAGGACGAGTTCATACGTGTTTTCACCGGGCAGGGCTGTCGTGTCGACCCACGTTGTCTGGGTGGCGGAAAGCGTTGCGTCCACTTCCTTGCCGTTTCTCAGCAGCTTGATGGCTTTGGGGGCCTCGGTTCCGAGCTGCCAGGTCAGCTGGACACCCTCAGGCGTGCCATAGGCCACCAGCCGGGAAGGCAGGGTTGATCTGTTCAGATTTTGCATCTCAGCGGCCATGGCCAGGCCGATGTTCATATAGGTCCGCGCATGGTTGTTCCAGTGATAGCTCACGCCGTTGGGCGAGCTTTTAGTATGGAACTTGAACTGCATCTTATTGGGACCGTAAGGTTTCTCCGTATCGACCACGGCTACGTTTCCGACAAACTGCGGATACTTCGCCGTGTCGCCCATCGCGAGTTGGCCCTGCTTGACCAGGGACTCTTTTTCAATCATGCCGCTGGTCGCGATGACGATGGGGAGGCCGGGGACGCCAAGTCCGAGTTCGGGGCTGCGGATGTCTTTGATGAACGCTGCGAGATTCACTTCATATTGCGCATCGAGCCCGCCGTACTGGTCATTCCATCCCTGGTGCCAACAGAGGCCCGCGATTTCCAGGCCCTGGCCGTGGTAGTCGGGAAAGTATGTCTTGATGTTCGTTGTCACGTCCTTAACGATTCGGAGAATCTTGTAGTAGCAGTAGCCGGGTGTGCCGGGCTTGGGGGGCATCGGATATTTGCCGATGCTCGGCGGCAGGAAATTCTGTCCCAGGCTCACGCCTCCCCAGCAGGTCTTGATGAGCAACACCTGGCCCTCGTAGGCATCACCCATCTTGTGTCCAAAGCCCAGCTCCGGTCCGATTTGGCCCCCTGACGATCCATAGCCCGGCTTCAGCTCGCCGCACTTGAATTTGCCGGGATCCTCTTCAAGGTGGATCCATACATCCGATCGCTCCCGCCAGGAGCCGTCCTTCTCAACGAGAAACTGGTATTCCTTGTCGGGATCGTTCTGGACCGTGTACCGCAAGCTATTGGATTCTGCTCCTTCAACGCTGCCCTTGCCCTGCATATTGGATTGTCCGACCATCACGTAGACCCGGACGGGGAGATCCTTTCCTGCCTGGGCCTGGGCGAGCGAGGTCAGCGTTGTCGCCGATAGCGTGACGACTGCGAGTCGGATGCCACGTGAGATGCGATGGTTGTCTTTCATGTGTTCCGATACGCTCCTATATGGGAGTTGGTTTTGCAAGCGGACGTCGGCCTCCAGTGTGGTCCCGGCCCGCACCGTGCGCACCTGACTCTCACCTGCCCCCATACGGCCCCCCTCATGCCCGCCGGGGCCGAATGAAACCAGCCTGATCCGCAATGCCCTTCGGCAGGATCTCTTAACCGAAATTCGCTCTTATCCTCCGGATCCGCAGGTCGCGTGCGTCTCGTCGCATCGCCGGACACGTCAGCGTTGGAGCAGCCGCGGGCTGGGCTGGTCGACGCGTCCCGCCGGCCGCTGACCGCTCCCGTCCCGGTCGACGTCACCCAGCTCCGCCCGCGCCTTTTCGGCGTACGCCAGAAGCCGCTTCACCACATCGGGATGCTGCGCCTGGACATCCGTGTCCTCGTGGATGTCGGCTTCCAGGTCGAACAGCTTGAGGGGCGTGGCCCCCTCGGGCTTGCCCCAGTTGCGCTTCTTGCTCTCCATCGCGACGAAGAGCTTCCACGTCCCGGACCGGACGGCCTGCAGCTGGTCCATCTGGTAGTAGAAGAATGCCTCGGTGGGCGACGTCGCGCCGGGCTGGCCGCTCAGGATCGGCCAGATGTCGTGGCCGTCGATCGGCCGGGAGGGCCGCGTCGCGCCGGCCAGCCGGGTGAAGGTCGGCAACACGTCCAGGGTGGAGGTAATCTCGGCGCTGCTGGTGCCGGCCGGGATCTTGCCGGGATAGCGGACGATGCAGGGGACGCGCATCCCCCCCTCGTCCGTGCGCCCCTTCTGCCCGCGCAAGGGCAGGTTGCTCCCCTCCTGTTCCCGCTGGGAGCCGTTGTCGGAGGTGAAGAGGACCAGCGTGCGGTCGTCGATCCCGGCCGCCTTCAGCGCCGCGAGGATCTCGCCGGTCGACCCGTCGATCTCCTCGATCCAGTCGCCGTACTTGCCGTTCCCCGATTTCCCGATGAAGCGCTTGCCGGGGAAGAGCGGCACGTGCACCGCGGCGTGCGGGAAATAGAGGAAGAACGGCCTGTCCTTGTTGGCCTGGATGAAGGTCACCGCCTCGTTCGTATAGCGTTCGGTGAGCGAGGTCTGGTCCACGGGCGCCTCGATCGCCGTCTCGCCCCGCACCAGGGGAAGGGGGACGTCCTTCCGGTGCATGTCGTTGCTGTAGGGGATGCCGAAGTAGAGGTCGAAGCCCTGACGGGTCGGCAGGAAATCGGGGTGGTCGCCGAGGTGCCACTTGCCGATGCAGGCGGTGGCGTACCCCCGGGTCTTGAGCAGGTCCGCGAGGGTCGTCTCGTCCGGGTGCAGCCCCTTGCGGGCGGCCGGGAAGAGGACGCACTTGGTGTTCTCGTCGACGTGCATGTTGACGCGCCGCGGGTAGCAGCCGGTCATCAGGCTGGCGCGGGACGGGGTGCAGACCGAGCAGGACGAGTAGAAGTCGCGGAGGCGGATCCCCTCCTTCGCCATGCGGTCGAGGACCGGGGTTTTCTGCTTCGTCGCGCCGAAGGCGCCGATGTCCGCATAGCCCAGGTCGTCACAGAAGATGACGACGAAGTTGGGCTTCTCGGCCGCCGGGGCCGCGGGGGCCGCCAGCAGGAGGCCCGCGAGAATCCAGGATCGCCTCATGTTCCCCTCCTCAAAACCCCGACAACCGGTCAAGCCGCCGCCTCTTATGCAGGCGTGACGGGACCGCCATGGGACACACATGACAAATAACATAACGGATGTTGACCTCCGTGTCATCGGCGATGCGCTTCAGATCCGTCTTGTTCTCGTCCTCCCGGGTCGTCCGCGCCGTCGTCACCCCGTCCGCGTCCCGCCGGATCGTGGCGAGGGACATCGCCCCGTGCAGCCATCCCCGGCGCCTTGATACGCGCTCCCTTCTCCACGAGCGGCTCCAGCGTGCCGGCCAGCCAGAACGCGCTCGGCGTCGCATCACACCCCGACACGACGTGCCCCTTGCATTCCCGGAAGACCCGGGCGAACTCCATCGGATGGTAGGCCGGCTGCCGGTCCGCCACGTCGTTGTGGCTCGTCGCGGACGGACCCGTCAGCACGAGACGCTCCGCCTCCGGGGCCGGCGCGAACCCATCCAGGGCGACCGCGACGTCCGCCATCTCCCGGTCGTCCCGGTTGATCGCCATCAGCTGGAGCCCCTTCCCGTCGGCGCTCCGGGTGGCGTGCGCGGCGAGCAGCGGGATCTCCCCCTGGTGGCGAAGAAGACCTCGGCCCTCACGTCCTTCGCGAGGGCGAGGGCCTCGTCGAACCGGGAGAGGCGGGAGGTGAGCGTCTTGCCCGGTTTCGTCATGAC
>CAYUME010000030.1:7796-12199 GCA_964445475.1 uncultured Planctomycetia bacterium | reverse complement strand
ATGACGATCCCGGCCAGCAGGGCGGCGAATCGCAAGCCTTTCATGGCCTTACTCCTGATCGTGCCCGCGGGATCCGTCCGTCAGGCCCGGACGCACGGCATCGGCCTCTGACCGGTGGACGTCAACAGGTGGCGGGGGCGGCTCCAGGACCCACGGCTTGAGGATCAGCCAGGCGGCGGCCAGGAGCGTCAGGATCAGGGCGGTCCACTCGAACGCCTTCTGGTTGATCCGGTGGAGGATCCAGGGGCCCGCGAAGGCGCCGAGCAGCATGGCGGGAGCCAGCGCGGACGAGACCGCGAAGGACTCCGCGCTGATCAGGCCCGCGTCGATGCTGAAAGGGACCTTGAACAGGTTGACGGCAAAGAAGAACCAGGCCTGGGTGCTCACGAACTCGATCTTGGGAAGCCGCATGGCCAGGAGGTAGAGGATCATGATCGGTCCCGCGCCGTTGGAGACCATCGTGGTGAAGCCCGCCAGGGCGCCCATGAAAGCGGTGTAGGCGCGACCGTGCACGTCCGCATCCGGAGGCGGGGGGGCTTCGCCGGGCGTCTCGGCACGGCGCCGGCTGCGGGTGAGGTGCAGGGCGATCAGGAGCAGCAGGATCGTTCCGAGGATCCAGCTCAGCTGGTTGTCGTCGATGCGCTTCATCAGGAGCCAGCCCGGGACGACGCCGGCCGCCGTCCAGGGGAAAAGACGGAGCAGGTGCCGGCCCTGCGCGCGGCGCCGGTACAGCGAGACCGCCACGAGGTCGCCGCAGATCAGCAGCGGCAGGATGATGCCGACCGAGGCGCGGGCGGGGAAGAGGAGGGCGAAGAGGGCGATGGGGAGGATGCCGATTCCGGGAATGCCGGTCTTCCCGAGCCCGGAAACGAAGGCCGACGCGGCGCCGGCGATCCAGAGCCAGGGGGTCGTGTCCACGCGGCGCTCCCGGATGCCCGGCCGGCCCGGGCCGGCATCGCCCGCGGGGGCGGCGAATGCGGCCTGGCGCGAGACGCGATTATAGCAATTCCCCCGGCGGGTGCCATGCGCCCGATGCGATGCGGCGCCTGTTTTTCTCTTGCGCGGCCGTTTCGCGTTCGCATATTGTTGCCTCTTCTGACGTGCGCTCGGCATCCCCAAGAGACAAGACCGGGCGTCGCTTCTTTCGTCCTTCCTGTCGGAGGCCGTGATCATGTTGCATCCCGCACGCCTGACGCGCCGCCGGTTCGTGCGCCACGCGGCCGCCGCGGCGGTCGCCGCGCCGACCGTGATGACCTCCTTCAGCCTCTTCGGCCAGGGGCGGCCCGTTCCCAGCAACCGGCTGACGCTCGGCGCCATCGGCGTCGGCGGCATGGGGCGGGGCGATCTCGGGGACTTCCTCGGCCGCGGGGAGATCCAGGCCGTCGTCGTCTGCGACCCCGATGCGAACCATGCCGGCGAGGCGAAGAAGATGGTCGAGGGGCGGTACGCGCAGGAAAAGGCGAGCGGGGCCTTCAAGGGGTGCGACGTCGTCAAGGACTTCCGGGAGGTCACGCGCCGACCCGACATCGACATCGTCATGGTCGCCACGCCCGACCACTGGCACGCCCTGCCCGTCATTGACGCCGCGCGTCACGGGAAGGACATCCACTGCCAGAAGCCGCTTTCGCTGACCATCGCCCAGGGGCGCGCCATGTGCGACGCCGTCCACCGGTACGGGCGCGTCTTCCAGACCGGAAGCCAGCAGCGGTCCGACCGGAACTTCCGGTTCGCCTGCGAGCTGGTCCGGAACGGCCGGATCGGGAAGCTCCTCGAGATGCACGTGGGACTGCCGACCGGGGGATCCTGCGAGCCGCTCAAGGCCGAGCCCGTCCCCCCGACCTTCGACTACGACTGGTGGCTCGGCCCGGCCCCGTGGACGCCCTACAACGGGAAGCGCACCCATTGGAACTTCCGATGGATCCTCGACTATTCCGGCGGCCAGCTGACCGACTGGGGCGCGCACCACATCGACATCGCCCAGTGGGGGAACGGCACCAGCTATTCCGGGCCCACCGAGTTCGAGGGCGCCGGCGTCTTCCCGGAGGACGGCGACTGGGACGCCGCGATGAACTACAACATCACCTGCACCTATCCGAACGGCGTGAAGATGTTCGTGGCGGACGGGAAGACCTACCCGAACGGCATCAAGTTCGTCGGCGACGCAGGCTGGGTCTTCGTGACCCGGGGCCGGATCGACGCGGAGCCGAAGGCCCTCCTCCAGTCGTCCATCGGCCCGAACGAGATCCGTCTGTACGAGTCGAACGACCACAAGGGCGACTTCCTGAAGGCCGTGCGGACGCGCGGCGAGACGGTGGCGCCCATCGAGAACGCCCACCGGACGATCAGCGTGGCCCACCTCTGCAACATCGCCATGAAACTGGGCCGGAAGCTGAGATGGGACCCGGCGCACGAGCGGTTCGTCGACGATCCGGAGGCCGACCGCCATCTCACGCGGGCCATGCGGCCCCCCTGGCACCTGTGACCGCCGGATCGCAGGACCCGTTTCGAACCAGTCCAGATCATGAGGTGACGACATGCGAATCGCTTCGATCCTGTGGGTGGCGGCCGTGGCCCTCGCCGGGGCGGGGCGGGCGTCGGCGGCGGATGCCGTCGCGATGTCCGACGACGAGGCCTTTGCCGGCGCCGCCGCCTGGAAGAAGGGCGAGAGCCGAGCGGCGTGGATCGCCGTCGAAGGCAAGGTGCGCGACTCCCGGGGCGACGCCGATCGTCGGAAGGCCCTGTCGGTGCGCCTGGCGGCGATCCTGAAGGGCGACGCCGCCGTCGAGGCGAAGGATTGCGCCCTCCGGGAGCTCCGGGTCGTCTGCGGCCCGGACGCGATCCCCGCCATCGCGCCGCTGCTGTCGGACCCGACGCTCTCCCACATGGCCCGCTATGTCCTCCAGAGCCTCCGGGAGTTTCCCGCCGCCGCCGCCGCCCTCCGCGAGGCGCTGGGAATGGCCGAGGGCGCGATGCAGCTCGGCCTGATCGAGTCGCTGGGCGAGATCCGTGACGGCGGGGCCGTGCCGGCGCTCGCGAAGCTGCTGGACGGCGACGACGCCGCACGCGCCGAGGCGGCTGCCGCCGCGCTCGGCAAGATCGCCGCGCCCGACTGCGTGGAGCCCCTGAAGGTGGCCCGCGTGAAAGCGCTTGCTGCGGAAAAGCCTCTGATCACCAATGCGATGCTCCAGTGCGCGGAGCGGCTCGTCGCGGACGGGAAGGCGTCGGCTGCCGCGCCGGTGTACGAGGCCCTCTTCAAGGAAGGGGAGCCGCCGCACGTCCGGGTGGCTGCGCTTCGCGGGCTTTCCCTCGCCAAGGGGGACGACGGGGCCGCCTTTCTCGTGCAACAGTTGAGCGGGGGGGACCCGGGTCTGCAGCCGCATGCCGCCCACTTCCTGATGCGCCTGCCGGACGAGACCGTGGCCCGGGGCGTGGCGGCCGAGCTCTCCCGCGCCACCGCCCCGTCGGCCCGCGTCGCCCTCCTGGCCGTCCTGGAGGGGAAGCGGACGCCGGCCGCGCGTGGCGCCGCCCTGGCCCAGTTGAAGGAGCCCGGCGCGGAGGTCCAGAAGGCGTCGCTCCGCGTCCTGGCGACCGCCGGGACGGCCGAGGATGTCCCGGTCCTGTGTGCGTCGATGCAGGCGGCCGAGGCCGAGACCGCCGAGCAGGCCGAGAGGACGCTTTCCGGCCTCTCCTCGGACGGCGTCCATGCGGCGATTCGCGGACAGATCGAGGCGTCGGAGGCCGCGATGAAAGTTCGCCTCGTCCGCGTGCTGGGGGTCCGCAAGGCGTCGGATTCGGTCGAGGCCCTTCTGGGATGCGCACGGGATGCCGACGCCCCGGTGAGGACCGCGGCGTACGTGGCGATCGGCCAGGTGGGGGCGGCGGACGTGCTGCCGAAGCTGGCCGCCCTGCTGGCCGCCCCGCAGGCCGAGGGCGACCGCGATCCGGCCGAGAAGGCGATCTTCGCGATCAGCGACCGCGAGGAGGCCTGCGCGGCTCAGATCCCCGCGATGCTGTCGGCCGTCGAAAAGGCGCCGGTTGCCGCCCGCTTCGTCGTCTTCCGGCTGGCGGCCAAGCTCGGCGGGGATGCCTCCCTCCGGGCGGTCCGGGCCGCCTTGAAGGACGCCGATCCATCGATCCGGGACGCCGCGGTCCGGGCGCTCGCCCAGTGGAACGACGCGAGCGCGGCGGACGACCTTCTCGGGCTGCTCAAGACGACGAGCGACAAGGGGCAGAAGGCCGTCCTCCTCTCCGGCATCGTCCGGATGACCGGCCTGGCCGACGACCGCTCGCCCGCACAGCGCTTGGCCCTCTGCCAGGCGGCCCTGGCGGCCGCGGAGACCCCCGAGCAGAAGGGGCTGGCCCTCGCCACCTTCGGCCCGGTCAAGACGCTCGATGCGCTCAAG
>CAYUME010000030.1:2810-7786 GCA_964445475.1 uncultured Planctomycetia bacterium | reverse complement strand
ATTTGGACGACGCGTCCCTGAAGGACGCCGCCGCGAAGGCCGTAGTGGCGGTCGCCTCCGGCCTGATGTCCGCCTATCCCGACGAGGCGGAGCAGGCCCTCCGGAAGGCCCAGGCCGTCAGCAAGCTCAAGGAGGTGCACGACGCCGCGAACGGAGCGCTCTATGCGAAGGAGAAGTTCGGCGACTTCCTCATCCACTGGCTGGTCTCCGGTCCTTACGCGGACGGCGGCAAGGACTGCACGCAGCTCTTCGACACCGTCTTCGCTCCGGAAAAGGACCCCGCGAAGGCGAAATGGACCGGCGCCGGCGGAACGGACTGGATGATCAACTTCCAGAAGATCTTCCCGGGCGACAACCGGGTCGCCTACCTGAAGACGAACGTCTGGGTCCCCCAGGACACGGACGCGCGTCTCGAGATGGGGAGCGACGACGGGATCCGGGTCTGGATCAATGGGAAGCTCGTCCACGGCAACAACGCCGTCCGCGGACTCCAGCAGGGGTCCGACAAGCAGGACGTCCGCTTGACGAAGGGATGGAACACCGTGATGGCGAAGGTCACGCAGGGGGGCGGCGACTGGTCGGCCTGCGTGAAGGTTGTTGCGCGGGACGGGAAGCGCGTGGAGGGGATGCGCGTCAATCCGTGGGAGACCCCGGCGATCCGGTGAACGAGGCGGCGTCCGGGTTCCGCTGCATCCCGCGTCAGCGCGGAAGGACCCGGATGTTCCGGTACGCCACCGGCCCGTGATCGCCCGGCCCGGTCGGCGCCTCCGTGCCGGTCACGCCGCCGGGCGGGGGGCCCTTCATCTCGACGCTCACATGGAGCGCGGCGAGGGGGACGAGCCGCGGCATGGCATGCGCCGACCGGGAAAAGGACTCCGGAGGGCGCCTGTCGACCGGGCGGCAGCTGGCGAGACTAGATCGACAGCAGCTTGTCGATCCGGTCCCGGTTGAAGCCGATGACGACCTGCCCGTCGATGACCGTCGTTGGCGTGTTGTGGCTGTGGTAGGTCTCGACCAGCTCATGGAGGGCCTTCTGGTCGTTCCCGATGTCCTTGACCGTGTACGTGACGCCCTTCTGGGTGAGATAATCCTTCACGAGCTTGCAGGGGCCGCAACTGGGGCTCGAAAAGACGACGACTGACTTCGACATGGCCACTCTCCTCGGCTGCAAATGGAATGATACGAGATCGTATCACGACTCGGCCGGCTGTCAAGGGGAGGCCCGACGGCTTGCGAGGAATCCCTTGAACGCGTCGCTGACTTGGCTTTACGATGGCGTGTCATGTCACCCGCCCGACGACTCCTGCTGGTCCTGTACGGCGTGGCCGCCCTGACGGGCCAGGCCTGCTCGATCGTCTGGATGAAGCGCCTGACCCTCGTGATGGGGGGGACCCTTCCTGCCGTCGGGGCCGTGCTGGCCGTCGTCCTGACGGGCTATGCGATCGGGGCCCTGGGCGTGGGGCGATTCTGCCGAGACGACTGGAACGTCGCGAGGCGGTTCGCCTGGATCCAGGCCGGACTGGGGATCTGGCTCCTGGGCCTCCCGGTCCTGTTTGACCTGATCGAAGGCGCGTATGCCGCGCTCGCGCCGCCGATGGACACGGCGGGCCACTGGGCGGTCCGCGTGGCGCTGGTGATCCCGGTCCTGCTGCCGCCGTCGGCGGCGATGGGGGCGGTCTTCCCGCTTGTCAGCGCCGCGGGCGTTTCCCGGGTCTTCGCCATGGGGGTGGTCGGTTCGCTGGCCGGGGTGATGGCGGGGACGCTCCTGTTCCTTCCCGGTCTCGGCATCGAGGCGTCGCTCCTCCGCCTCGGCATGGCGGATCTTGCCGTGGCGGCCGCCGCGTGGATGCTGCCCGCGGTGAAGGCCGTGCCGGATGCCGCTCCGCCGGAGCCCTGCGGGCGCGCCTGTGTCCAGGGCGCGATCCTCGGGCTCTCCCTCTTTTTCGCCGAGTTCGTCTGGTTTCGCCTGGTCTTTCTGGTCGTGGACCAGACGGCCTATGCGGAAGGTCTCGTGCTGGGGGCGGTCTTCCTGGGGATGGCCGTGGGGGCCCGGCTGGCGTACCGTCCGAAGCCCGCGCTTCCCGCGATCCTGTTCGCGACCGCCGCCGCCCAGCTGATCCTGATCCCCGGCATGGTCTGGCTGGCCCGGGCCTGGAACGGGATGGCGCGCGACGCCTCTTTTACCGGCTTTCTCGCGCTCGAGTTCCTGCTGGCGCTCGGCGTCGTGGGGCTTCCGTCGATCGGCTATGGCCTGGCCGTGCCCCGCATCTGCGAGGGCTTCCGACCCCGGGCCGTGGGCCGGATCTGGGCTGCGCACTACCTGGGGGGGATGGTCGCGTCCTTGTCGGCGCCGATGGTCGTGATCCCGGTGCTCGGCGAGACCGCGACGCTCGGACTGGCCTCGGCCGCGCTGGCACTCCCGCTGGTGCGGACCCGGCATCGGTGGCCGGCCGTCGGACTTCTCGCGGCCTGCGCGGTCGCCTCCCTGTTCGGCGATGCGACCTTCCGGGAGACGGCCGTGGGCGACGGGGAGCGGATTCTCCTTCACCATGCGGACGGGGGCGGGCTCGTCGAGGTCTACGAGCGGATCGACGATGGCGCCCGGACGCTGCTCTCCAGCCGACGACGGCAAGAGGGAGGGGACCAGCCTGAGCAGGTGGACACCGAGCGGCGCATGGGACGGCTTCCGCTCCAGCTGCACGCACCGCATCCGTCCGTCCTGGTGATCGGGCTTGGAACCGGCGTGACCGTCGGCGCGATGCTGGAGGATCCGGCGATCGAGCGGTTGACGTGCGTCGAGATCTCCGAGGGGGTCCTGCGCGCCGCGAGGCTTTTCTCCCGCTCCAACGGAAACCTCTTCGAGGATCCCCGGCTGGTGCTGGTGCTCCAGGATGGGCGGAACTTCGTGCGCCTGTCGGACGCGCGCTACGACCTGCTCATGCAGGAGCTCTTTTTCCCCTACCGTGCCGGCGTGGGGGCGCTCTACACGACGGAGCATTACCGGCGATGCCGGGATCGTCTCCGGCCGGGCGGCCGGGCGGCTCAGTGGATCTCGCTGGCGCAGATCGGCCCCGAGGAGCTGCGGACGCTGGTCCGCACCTTTCAGGGCGTCTTCCCGCACACGTCGGTCTGGCGGGTGAAGGGGTATTTGCTGATGCTGGGCGGGGACCGGCCGCTCGTGCCGGGTCCGGAGGCCCCTTTCCGTCATTTCGTGGCAGCGGACGCCGTCGTTGCCGCGTGGACGGCGGAGGCCCAGATCAACACGGAGGACAACCTCCTCATCGAGTATCAGGTGCCGCGGATGTACCGGTGGCTCAACAGCATCGACCTGATGATGGAAAACCTCCGGGGGCTCGCGCCCCTCCAGCAGGATGCCGGCGCGCTGTCGCCCGGCCTGCCGGAGGCGCAGACGCATGCGGCCCGGCGCGTCATCGCCGGGATCCTGGAGGAGGCGCAGGGGGGTGTCGACGCGGCGCGGCGGGAGTACCGGAGCGCCCTCGCGCTGGATCCGGAGAATCCGGAAGCCCGAGAGCGGCTCGACGGCCTGGGCTCGACGGCGGGACGGAAGGACGGGAAGGGGGCCGCTCCCGGAGACCGCTGACGCGAAGGCTGCCCGGGGGGGCCTCGCGCCGGTCGAACGGCTAGGGGATGAGGAGCAGTTTCCCGGTCGTCCCGCGTCCGGCCAGCGCCCGGTGTGCCTCGGCGGCCTCCGCCAGCGGAAATTCCCGGTCGACGCGGATCTTGAGTGAACCGTCCGCGACCCAGCCCAGCACATCGCCGGCGCGGCGCTCCAGGTCCTCCCGGGAGGCGATGTAGTGGAACAGCGTCGGGCGAGTGAGGAAGATCGAGCCCCTGGCGCTGAGGATCTGGGGGTCGACGGGATCGACGGGTCCGCTCGACTGGCCGAAGAGGACCATCATGCCGCGCGGTTGGAGGCAGTCGAGCCCCTTCAGGAAGGTCGACTGGCCGACCCCGTCGAACACGGCGCGCACGCCCTTCCCGCCGGTCAGCCGGCGCACCTCGGCGACGAAATCCTGTTTCGTGTAGAGGATGACCTCGTCCGCGCCGGCCTGCCGGGCGAGCGCCGCCTTGGCCTCGGTCGAAACGGTGCCGATGACGCGGGCGCCCAGGCGCTTCGCCGTCTGGCACAGGAGAAGCCCGACCCCCCCCGCGGCGGCGTGGACGAGGCAGACGTCGCACGGACGCAGGGGGCAGGTGTCGATGGCCAGATAATGCGCGGTCATGCCCTGGAGGAGGACGGCGGCGGCCTCGTGCGCGGTGACGCGGGGGGGCAGGCGGACGAGGCGGTCGGCGGGCACGAGGGCGTGCGTGGCGTAGGCGCCGGGTGGGCCCGTCCATCCGACGCGGTCTCCGGGTCGAAGGGTTCCGACGTCGGGCCCGAGTCGGTCGACCGTCCCCGCGCCCTCGAGACCCGGCGTGTACGGAAGCGGGACCTTGTAGAGGCCGGCTCTCTGGTAGAGGTCGATGTAGTTGACGCCCGCCGCTTCGACGCGGACGCGGACGAGGCCGGGGCCCGGTTCGGGGGTGGCCCGGTCTTCGATCACCAGGGCTTCGGGGCCCCCGAATGCGTCGATGCGGATGGCTTTCATGGAACGCCTCCCCGGCGGTGAACAGGAGCGCAGATCTCGTGCATCTGAAGGGCGGACGCGTCCACATCCTCGAGGGTCCGGAAGAGCAGGTCCGGCCCGGCGCGTTCCAGGGTCTCGTAGGAATCCCACCCGGTGGCGACGGCCACCGCCCGCATGCCGCCGGAGCGAGCGCAGGCGATGTCCAGGGTCGTGTCGCCGATGACGCAGCAGGCCTCGGGCGGCACGTCGTACTCCCCCGCCGCGCTGCCGCCCGCCTCGAGCTCGAAGGGGACGCCGCTGACCGCGGTGATGCGGTCGAGGAACAGGTACGGCGGGCCCGGCAGGCGGGCGAGGAAGCGCTCCTCATCGAAGACCCGGTAGCGCTCC
>CAYUME010000030.1:0-2800 GCA_964445475.1 uncultured Planctomycetia bacterium | reverse complement strand
CGATGACGCAGCAGGCCTCGGGCGGCACGTCGGCAGCCAGCCGCTCGCGCGCCCGCGACCGCGCCACGGCGGGCAGGGCGTTGCGGTCCTCGCGATCGTCGCCGAAGGCGCCGAAGGAGAATCGGCCCCAGAGTCCGAAGAAGGAGAGCTTGATCCGGGCCCCGCGACGGGAGTTTCCGGTGAGCAGGCCGACGCCCCAGCCGGGATCGCTGCCCAGGCGGTCGAGGAGGGGGAGGATGCCGGGCATGAGGTGACCGTCCCCCCGCTCGCGGAAGAGGGCGTCGAGGATCTCGGCGTGGCGCGTCATGGCTTGGTCCAGGCCGTCGGCGATCCGGCGATCGGGGAGCCCCGCCAGACGAAGCGTCTCCCGGATGATCTGGGTGTCGGTCCGGCCGGCGAGGGAATAGCGGTCGAAAGGGTCGGGGACGCCGTAGACCTCCGTGAGGGCCCGGGCCATGGCCTCCCGGCCCAGCCCCCGCGTGGAGAGCAGCGTGCCGTCG
Organism: uncultured Planctomycetia bacterium; assembly: GCA_964445475.1. Lineage (GTDB taxonomy): Bacteria > Planctomycetota > MHYJ01 > CAYUME01 > CAYUME01 > CAYUME01. The sequence goes on along the minus strand of CAYUME010000030.1, from coordinate 2,300 downwards.
ATGTCAAAAAGAGCCAGGCGCGTGGGGGGGATGTCGCAGGCCGTTCGGGGTGGGTTCATGGTGCTGTCCGGAAGGGGAGTATAGCAGGAGCGGGGGGGAGATCCAACGGGAAGCGACCCCCGGCGGGGCGGGCGGCGCGGGGAGCCCCCGGTGTGATGGAATGTGAACGAACATGAATAGATGTGAATTATTATGATTGATTCAGATCGTTTCTCTGGTATACTCCCGGCCGGTCAGGAGCGGACCCGTGGCGACGCGACAGCTGGCACCCGAACGGCACGACCGCTTGCGGGAGCTCGTCCGCGGCCAGCGGGCGGTCCGCGTCGACGCGATCGGGCGTCAGCTGGGCATCTCGCCCGCCACCGTCCGCCGGGACCTGCTCGCGCTCGAGCGGCGTGGGGAGGTCCAGCGGGTCCATGGCGGGGCCATCAGCACCGGGGAGCGGGTCGAGGAGCCGCGCTTCGAGGACAAGGCCTCCCTCGCGCCGGAGGAGAAGCGCCGGATCGCGCAGGCCGCCCTCGCGTTCGTGCGGCCCGGCGACACGATCTACCTCGACGGCGGGAGCACCGTGCTCGAGCTGGCCCGCCTCCTGCGGGACCGGCCCCGGCTGACGGTCGTGACGAACTCCCTCCGGGCCGCCCAGGAGATGGCGGGCGGCGGTCCCCGCCTGATCCTGATCGGCGGCGAGCTGCGCCGGCTCAGCCAGACCCTGGTGGGCCGGCATTTGCTGGACGAGATCCAGGTCGACCGCGCCTTCATGGGACCGATCGGACTGGCGCCCGGGGTCGGCCTGACGACGACGGATCCCGAGGAAGCCTACACGAAGACGCTCGTCATGGAGCGAGCCCGGGAGGTCGTCCTGCTGGCCGACGGGAGCAAGATCGGGAAGGTGACGTTCGCCCGCGCGGGGCGCCTGGAGCATGTCCGGGTGCTGATCACCGACCGCACCGCGGATCCGTCGTTCCTGAAGGCGCTGTCGCGGCGGGGCGTCTAGGTGGTCATGGTCTGAATCGGAACCTCCGGGATCCGGGAGCATGTCCATATCCGGTGCACGGCGTCGTATTGTGACGTCCATCCCCCACTGGGAGTGAGAGCCATGGCCACGCGCGCGCAGTCTTCCACCCCGGCCGCCGCGAACCCGAACTACCTGAGCGACAGCCGGCCGGACTTCAAGCCGCACGACATCGACTGCGGGAAGATCCCCGCCTACCGGTTCGCCGGATCGCTCGCCGGCGAGCTCCAGGCGAAGCGGCTGACGCCGGAGGACGCCCGAAGCCTGCTCGAGGACATGCTGGTCGTGCGCGAGCTCGAGGAGATGATCGTGAAGCTCCGGTCGGGGGCCTACGAGCCGATTCGGGGCTACGACTACCGCGGGCCGACGCACGTCTCGGTGGGCCAGGAGGGGACCTCGGTGGGGGCCTGCGTCGCCCTCGCCCCGGGCGACCGCATCACGAGCACGCACCGCGGCCATGGCGACAGCGTGGCCATCGGGCTGGCCGCGATCCGGAAGATGGACGAGGCCGCCCTGCGGTCGCGCGTCCCGGGAGCGAAGGCCGCCAGCCGGGCGGACTGGCTGGAGGCGGCGCTCGAGGAGCACGTCTACCGGACGATCGCGGAGCTCTTCGGCAAGGAGGACGGGTACTGCAAGGGACGGGGCGGCGGGATGCACATTGCCGACTTCACCGTCGGCCATCTCGGCGCCAACGCGATCGTGGGCGGCGGCGTCCCGATCGCCACGGGCGCCGCGCTCGGGCTCCGCTATCTCGGCCGCGGCGGCGTCGTCTGCTGTTTCGCCGGCGACGGGGCCTTCGCCAACGGGGTGGTCCTCGAATCGCTCAACTTCGCGGCCCAGGGGCAGTTCACCAACGAGCTCGCCGCCAAGCCGTTCGGCCTTCCCCTCGTCTTCGTCATCCAGAACAACCATTACGGGATGACCCACCGGACGGACAACGAGGTCATGGGGATCTCCTGCATGGCCCGGCGCGCGGCGGGGTTCGCCGACAACAACATGCACGCGGAGGTCGTCAACGGCATGGACCCCCTGGCCGTGCGCGACGCGGTCCAGCGCGCCGCCGCGCTCTGCCGCGAGGGGAAAGGGCCCGTCCTCCTGGAGGTCGATACCTACCGGTACTACGGCCATTCCCTCAGCGATCCGCGGTACGAGTACCGCACGAAGGACGAAGAGGCGGCCTGGCGCGCGGTCGACCCGATCGAGTCGTACACGAAGCAGCTCCTCGCCGCCGGCGTGATGAAGGGCCCGGAGATCGAGGCGATGGGGCAGCGGGTGCGGGACCGGAACG